>CAISIP010000582.1 GCA_903885415.1 uncultured beta proteobacterium | reverse complement strand
GTAGGTCGCGCTCGAACCGACGACCAGTTCCTTGCTCTGGGCCTGGGCGCCGCCCGCGGCGAAGGTGAGCAGTCCGGCCAGAGCCGCGAGGGTATGTAGCAGTTTCATGGTGTTGTTCGGAAAAGTGGAGGCATCGCCTTTGAGGGCGCAAATATAGCTGATGCGGGATGCCGCTCGCCCAGCGTCGGCCGACCTGCGCCCAACGCCGCCGCCTTTCGCAACCCGCCCTCCGAGGCCGGCACGCCCGCCTCAGGCCAGCGAAGCCGGGTCGACGTTCGCGCCGCAGACGATCAGGCAGACCGTCTCGCCGCTGCGCGGCGTATAGGCGCCGCACTGCAAAGCCGCCAGCGGCAGTGCGGCGGCGGGCTCAACCGCCAGTTTCATTTCGCGCCACATCCATTGCTGGGCGGATCTGATGGACGCGTCGCTGAGCAGCAGCGACTGCGCCACCCATCGTTGGGTGAGGTCCCATGCGATAGCGCCGATGCGCTTGGCACCGAGCGAGTCAGCGGCGATTCCGCCCACCTCGACGTCGACCGGTTGCCCCTGCCTGCGCGCGGCGTGCAGGGTGGGCGCGAGTTCGGGTTCCAGCGCGACAACTCGGGTGCGCGACTCAAAACCTGCCGCCAGGCCGGCGATCAAGCCGCCGCCGCCGACGCTGACCAGCACCGCATCGGGAAGCCCGGCCTGCGCTTCGATCTCCAGCGCGATGGTTCCGGCACCCGCCACCACTTCAGGCTGGTCGTAGGCGTGCACCATCAGCGCGCCCGTATCCGCCTGCCGCTGCTGGCACGCTTGCAGCGCCTGCGGATAGAAGGCGCCGCCCACCACCACGGTGGCGCCTAGTGCGGCGAGCTTGCTCTGCTTGGCCGGCGGACACAGTTCGGGCACATAGACCTCGCAGCGAACGTCCAGCGCCTGCGCCGCCTGCGCGCAGGCGATGCCGGCGTTACCCCCCGACGCGATGATGACGCCGGCCGCGGGTATCGGGCCCGCCAGCAGACGGTTGAGCATGCCGCGGGCCTTGAAGCTGCCGCTGACCTGCAACTGCTCGAGCTTGAGCCAGACCTCGGCGCATGGCAGTCCGAGGGCGGCGCCCGGCAAGCGCATCAGCGGCGTGCGGCGCACAAAAGGCTTGAATTCGTCGAACAACCGGGTCTGCGCGGCGACGATATCGGCGCGCGAGACGCTGGCGGGTGTGGCATGCATGGCGGACTCCTTCAATAGGGTGGACTCTCAGCTGCGACGCGATCAGCCGATCTGGAACCAGGCGGACTTGCTCTGGGTGTAGGACAGGAGGCTGGCCATGTGCTTGTCGCGCGAGTTGCCCGACTGCTTGTAGCCGCCGAAAGGCTGGGTCATGTCGCCGTCGCCGAAACAGTTGACCCACACCACGCCGGCCTCGAGCGCACGGACCATGCGGTGCGCGCGCTGCAGGTCGCGCGTCCAGACCGACGCCGCCAGCCCATAGTCGGAATCGTTCGCCAGCGCGATCGCTTCTTCCTCGGTATCGAAGGCGATGACCGCTGCGACCGGCCCGAATACCTCCTCGCGCGCGATCGCCATCCGGTTCGTCGCGCCGGTAAACAGCGTCGGCTCCAGATAAGCGCCGGCACCTGCCGCCGCAGGGGCGCGCCCCCCCATGACCAGCTGCGCGCCCTCGCTTTGGCCGCTCGCAATGCGCGCCAGAATGCCGCGCTGGTGCGCCTGGCTCACCACCGGACCCAACCTGGTCGCCGGGTCAAGCGGGTCGCCGGGCGTATAGGCCTGGCCCGCACGCGCGACGAAACGGCGGACGAATTCGTCGACCATGTCGCGCTGCACCAGAAGCCGTGACCCGGCGTTGCAGACCTGGCCCGCGTTGTCAAAAATGCCACCGACCGCGCGGTCCACTGCGACGTCCAGGTCGTACAGATCGGGCATGAAGATCTGCGGGCTTTTGCCGCCGGTCTCGAGCGCGATCCGCTTCATATTCGACTGCCCGGCGTAGCCCAGCAGCAGCTTGCCGACGGCGGTCGAGCCGGTGAACGATAGCTTGATGACGTCCGGGTGCAGCGCCAGCGCGCGCCCGGCCTCGATGCCCAGCCCGTTGACGACGTTGAAGACGCCCGGCGGACCGCCGGCCTCGACGAACAGCTGCGCGAGCCGGGTGCACGACAAAGGCGCCTGCTCGGCGGGCTTTAGCACGACGCAGTTGCCCGCGGCCAGGATCGGCGCGACCTTCCACATCGCCATCAGCATCGGGTAGTTCCACGGCGTGATCGCGCCGACCACGCCGAGCGGCTCGTGGGCGATCAGGTGCAGCGCCTGCGCGTCGGTGTGGGTGACGGCGCCCTCGATCTTGTCGATGCACTCGGCAAAATAGCGGATCGTCTTGAGCACTTCGGGCAGATCGATCGCCAGCACGTCGCTGATCGGCTTGCCCATGTCCAGCGTCTCGAGCAGCGCCAGTTCGTCGCCGTGCTGCTGCACCAGATCGGCGAAGCGAAACAGGATGTCCATGCGCGCGCGCGGGGCCAGTCCGCGCCATCGCCGATCCCGCCAGGCGAGCAACGCGCTGGCCACCGCAGCGTCGACGTCGGCCGCCTGGCCGCGCGCCACCTGCGCAATCACGGCACCGGTGGCCGGGTTGACGCATTCAAAGCGCTCGCCCGCGATGGCCGGGCAGTCGCGGCCGTCGATGAACAGCCCGCTGGCGATACGCAGCGCGCCCGCCCGCTCGGCCCATTGCGCACGTGAAGCATTGGTGGTCATGGCGATTCAGGCCTTAGGCTGGGTGCCCGATGGCCTCGGCGCGCCCATCTCGGCGAGCAACTCGCTTGGATAGCCCGGCGCGCGCAATTCGAGTGCGCAGGCCTGCTCGATCATGCGCGCGACTTCGGGCGACTGCGCGTTGCCGCCAAAAAGTCCGCGTGCGCGGGTGAATATCTGCTGCGTCATGCTGCCAAGTTCGAGCGGAACGCCGAGCTTTTGCGCAATGCTGTTGACCAGTCCGAGGTCCTTGCAGGCGAGGTCCATCGTGAACTTCACGTTGTAGCTGCCCGACAGGATCAGCTGCGACTCGGTCTCGTGCACGAAGCTGTTGCCCGAGCTCGCGCGGATCGCGCGGTACGCCGCGTCCAGGTCGACGCCGTATTTGGCCGGAACCATCATCGCTTCGGCCGCCGCGACCAGATGGATGAAGGCCAGCATGTTGGTGACAACTTTCACCACCGACGCACTGCCGAGCTTTCCCAGAAAAATGATCTGGCCGCCGATGGTCTGCAACAGCGGCTCGACGCGTTTGTAAACCGCTTCATCGCCGCCCACCAGCACCGTGATTTCGCCGGAATTTGCCAGGTGCACGCCGCCGGTCACCGGGCATTCCAGCACGCTGATGCCGCGCTGCGCCGCAACGCCCTGCAGGCGCTGCAGGTCTTCCAGGTCGGTAGTGCTCATCTCGACCCAGATGCCGCCGCGCGGCAGGCTGTCAAATACGCCGCCCGGCCCTTCGACGACCTGGCGCGAAACCGCCGGCGAGGGCAGCGCTGTGATGAGCACATCGGCTTCGCGGCAGGCGCCCGCGATGTCGTCAGACCAGCGCGCGCCCGCGGCCAGCAGGCGCGTCGCCAGGTCTTTGTGGAGGTCGTTGACGGTGACGCTGTAGCCAGCCTTGACCAGGCTGTTGCACAGGCCCTCGCCAAGGGCGCCCAGGCCGATGAAGCCGATGTTCAGTTTGGAATCGCAGTGCATGGATGTGTGAAAGTTGGCTTCGGGGGCGGCCGCCATGGCCGCAGCAAAAGGGGCAGTCCCCGAATGTTGCGTTGTAAGATCGTGCATGCTAATGCATCGCCGCTGCCGGCCGGCACCCATCGGTGCCGCAACGCGAACACCAATCCGGTCGCCAGCGCCTTAAACGGCCGGCTGCCACGGGAGACGACAGCATGCGCGAGACGAGCGGTTTTGACACCATCATCATCGGGGCCGGAACCGCCGGCTGCCTGATGGCCAACAGGCTGTCGGCAGACCCCCAGCGGCGCGTCCTCCTGCTTGAAGCCGGCGGGCCGGACAGCTACCACTGGATCCATATACCGGTGGGCTACCTCTACTGCATCGGCAACCCGCGCACCGACTGGATGTACCAGACCGAAGCATCGGCCGGCCTCAATGGCCGCAGCCTGCTGTACCCACGCGGCAAGACGCTGGGCGGCTGCTCGAGCATTAACGGGATGATCTACATGCGCGGCCAGGCGCGCGACTACGACCACTGGGCGGAGCTGACCGGCGACGCGCAATGGAGCTGGGCCAACTGCCTGCCTGACTTCATGGCGCACGAAAGCCATTACCGGCTCGACCCCGGCGCGCCCGGCGGCGACGGTGGCGCTGCAGCCTTCCACGGCGCCAGCGGCGAATGGCGGGTGGAGCAGCAGCGCGTTCGCTGGGATATTCTGGAGGCCTTCGCGCAGGCGGCGCAACAGGCCGGCATCCCGGCGACGCAGGACTTCAATCGCGGCGACAACAACGGCGTCGCCTATTTCGACGTGAACCAGCGCAGCGGCTGGCGCTGGAACGCGGCCAAGGCTTTCCTGCGCCCGACCGCGATGCGCCGGCCCAACTTCAGCCTGTGGACGCATGCGCAGGTCAGCCGGTTGTTGTTCGAGCGCCGGGGCGACGGCGCGCTGCGCTGTTCGGGGGTTGAGCTGGTACGCGGCGGCAGAAGCGGCCAGAAGCTGCAGGTCGGCGCCGCGCGCGAGGTGATCCTGTGCGCCGGCGCGGTCGGCTCGCCGCAGATCCTGCAGCTCTCGGGCGTGGGCCCGTCCGAATTGCTGCGCCAACACGGCATCGAGGTGGTGCAGGATCTGCCCGGCGTGGGCGCTAATCTGCAGGACCATCTGCAGATCCGTGCGGTGTTCAAAGTGCAGGGCGCCAAGACGCTCAATACCATCGGCGCTTCGCTGTGGGGCAAGGCGGGCATTGCACTGCAGTACGCGCTCACGCGCAGCGGACCGATGAGCATGTCGCCCTCGCAGCTCGGCGCCTTCACCCGCAGCGACCCGGCGCAGCCGCACCCGAATCTGCAGTACCACATACAGCCGCTGAGTCTGGACGCCTTTGGCCAGCCGCTGCACAAGTTCGCGGCCATCACCGCCAGCGTCTGCAACCTGAACCCGACCAGCCGCGGATCGCTGACGATTCGCAGCCCGCGCTTCGAAGACGCGCCGGCGATCGCGCCCAATTACCTCAGCACGCCCGAGGACCGCAAGGTCGCCGCCGATTCGTTGCGGGTCACGCGCAACATCGTCGCGCAGCCCGCGCTGGCGCGCTACCAGCCACAGGAGTTCAAGCCCGGCGCCCAATACCAAAGCGACGACGAACTCGCCAAGCTCGCTGGCGACATCGCCAGCACCATCTTTCACCCGATCGGAACCACCCGAATGGGCCGCGACGACGACCCGATGGCGGTCGTCGACTCGCGGCTGCGGCTGCGCGGCATAGAGGGCCTGCGCGTGGTCGACGCCGGTGTGATGCCGAGCATCACCAGCGGCAACACCAATGCACCAACGCTGATGCTCGCCGAAAAGGCCGCGCGCTGGATCCTGGCGGACTCGGACGCGCGGGCGTCTCAGTAGTAGCCCAACGGGTGCTGCGCCATGTCCAGATGCAGGCCGCGGCCGGTGTAAGGGTGCGCGATCGCGACCTCCTCGTTGAGCTCGACACCCAGGCCGGGCTCTTTGCTCGGTATCACGTAGCCGCCCTCCCACTGCAGCGGCTTT
>CAISIP010000581.1 GCA_903885415.1 uncultured beta proteobacterium | reverse complement strand
GTCTTTGCTGCTTGCCGCGATCGCTGTTGCCATTCTGGTCGCTCTCAACGTGAAGCGAGTCTCCCGGGTCCCGCTGTACTTCGCGGTCGGGCTCGTCCTTTGGGTCTGCGTCCTCAAGTCCGGCGTTCACGCAACGCTGGCTGGTGTAGCCACCGCGCTTGCCATTCCGATGCGAGATTCCCTGGGCGCTTCCCGATCCCCGCTCAGGGAAGTCGAGCACGCGCTCCATCCTTGGGTTGCGTTCGGCATCCTGCCCCTCTTCGCATTTGCGAATGCGGGCGTCAGTCTTGCCGGGCTCACACCTGCAACTCTGCTCGAGCCGATCCCGCTTGGAATCGCCCTTGGCCTGTTTGTCGGCAAGCAGGTCGGGGTCTTCCTGTTCGCGTGGCTTGCTGCGGCACTGGGGTTCGCACGATTGCCAACAGGGGTCACATGGAGCCAGCTCTATGGAGCAGCCATTCTCTGCGGGATCGGCTTCACCATGAGCATGTTCATCGGCTCATTGGCATTCGACCAGGCCGCGGTCGACGTCAACGACCGCCTGGGAATCTTGGTTGGCTCGCTGGTCTCTGCAGTCGCGGGCTATCTGTTCCTTAAAGCAGTACTGCCGGCAACCCCTGCCTGAGAAGTGAATGCTCAGGTGCGGAACAGGTACTCAAGGGCCACGCCGATAAAGACGGCCATGCCGAAGTAGTTGTTGTTCAGGAAGGCGCGGAAGCATTTGTCTGGATTCCGCTCGCGAATGAGCCATTGTTCGTAGAGCGAGAAGCAGGAAGCCGCGGCCAGCCCCCCTTGGTACCAGGGGCCGAGCGCCAGGTCGTGCCCAACCAGCCACAACGCCAGCAGCGTCATCAACTGCATGATGCCGACGATCACACGATCTGCCTCGCCAAACAGGATGGCGCTGGAGCGGACGCCGATCTTGAGGTCGTCTTCCCGGTCCACCATGGCGTACATGGTGTCGTAAGCCGTCGTCCACAGCAGCGAGGCCATGAAGAGCAGCCACCCGATTCGCGAGATCGTTCCTGCCTCTGCCGCATACGCCATCGGAACCGACCACGAAAACGCAATGCCAAGGTACACCTGCGGGATGGGGAAGAAGCGCTTGAAGAACGGATAGGTCACCGTCAGGACCGCGCCGATCAGCGCGAGCTGCTGCGTGAACCGGTCCAGGGTCATCACGAGTCCAAAGGCGATTAGCGCCAGTGCGACGAACAGCATGATCGCTTCTTTCGGCTCGACGCGACCCTGCGCCATCGGGCGTTCTCGGGTTCGACGCACGTGGGTATCGATCTTGCGATCTGCAAAATCGTTGATGACGCACCCGGCCGAGCGCATCAGGAAGACGCCTAGGGCAAAGACAACGAATACGCGCGGATGAGGATGCCCGTCAGACGCGAGCCAAAGAGCCCACAGAGCAGGCCACAGCAGCAGGAATGTGCCGATCGGGCGGTCGAGGCGCATCAGGCGGCCGTAGTCGCCCAACGTGGCTGCCAGCTGCGGCAATACCAAGGTGGCGAAAGTGGTCTCGTTGAAGCGTTCGCCCC
>CAISIP010000580.1 GCA_903885415.1 uncultured beta proteobacterium | reverse complement strand
GCTGGCCTGCGAGCCCGACTTGCTGATTGCCGACGAACCGACGACCGCCCTGGACGTGACCATCCAGCGGCAGATTCTGGAGCTGATCGACGAACTGGTGCGCGAGCGTTCGATGGCGCTGCTGCTGATATCGCACGACCTGGGCGTGATCGCGCAACACGCGACGCGCATGCTCGTCATGTACGGCGGCAGCGTGGTCGAGAGCGGCTCCACTGCGGGCGTATTCGCGCGGATGGCCCACCCCTACACACGGGGCCTGTTCGGCGCCCGGCCGCGCCTGGGGATGGCGCCCGGGCAGCGGATTGAGACCATCGAAGTGAGCGTGCCCGAGCTGGCCGACCTGCCGGCGGGTTGCGCCTTTAGCGATCGCTGTGCCTGGGCGCAGCCACCATGCGTCGGCAACCGGCCCGCACCGATCCTGGTCGGCGCCGGGCATACAGCGAGTTGCCTGCGGTTGGACGCGGTACTCGGGGCGAACAGACCGTGAAGCAACCCGTCGAACCGCCGCACGACCACCCCGTGCCGCCTGCGCATGACAACGCAGGCGAGGTGCTGCTGCAGGTAGACCGCCTGACCCGCAGCTACACGCTGGCGCGCGAGCGCTTGTGGCGCAAGCCCGGGCAGGTCAACGCGCTGCAAAGTGTGAGCTTCACCCTGCATTGCGGGCGCAGCCTGGGAATCGTTGGCGAGTCGGGCTCGGGAAAGTCCACACTCGCGCGGCTGGTGATGGCGCTTGAGCAACCCAGCAGCGGCAGCGTGCGCATCGCGGGAACTGATCTTGCTAGCCTGGACCCGGTGGCCCTGCGCAGCGCCCGCCGCGACTTCCAGATGGTGTTTCAGGATCCTTACGGTTCGCTTGATCCGCGCCAAACGGTGCAGCGCATCGTCAGCGAGCCCTTGCAAGCGCAGGGCGTAGCCGGCGCCATGCATCGCGCGATGGCGCACGAGGCGATGGTCTCGGTAGGGCTGCGCCCGGGCGACCTGGAAAAATATCCGCACGAATTCTCCGGCGGGCAGCGCCAGCGCATTGCCATAGCGCGCGCGCTGATCACGCGTCCACGCCTGATCGTCGCCGACGAGCCGGTCAGCGCGCTCGACATTTCGGTGCAGGCGCAGGTGCTCAACCTGATGCAGCAACTCCAGCAGCGCTTTGACGTGACCTACCTGTTGATCAGCCACGACCTGGCGGTAGTCGCGCATCTGTGCGCTGAAGTCGCTGTCATGTTCCAGGGCCGTATCGTCGAGCAGGGTGATCCGCTAACGCTGTTTCGCGACGCCGCGCACCCCTATACCCGCGCCCTGGTGGCAGCGGTTCCGCGCCTGGAGCCGCGCACGACCCCGGTGCCCGCAAGCCCAAGCGTGGCCATGCACAAATCCCAACTGCCAGACGGCTGCCCCTATGCGCACCGCTGCCCGGGCGCGCAGCCGCTATGCGATGTCAGCCGGCCCGAGCTGCTACCGCTCGCAACCGGACACCGGGTCGCCTGCCATTTCCCGCAAAATGGCCAGGCGACCCCCTGATAATGCACAGCACAACGCCGCCTTTTTGCGCCGCAAAAAACCACCCCGGACCTGTCCGTTCCCCCGAAAGGAAATCCCCATGATCAGTCGTCGAAACGCACTCGCATCCACCATCGCCGGCGGCGCATTGGCAGCCTTGCCGCTGGGTCAGGCGCAGACCCGAAGGGAAACACTGGTGCTGGCGATGGCGCTGGAGCCCGCGCCCGGACTGGATCCCACCGCAGGCGCCGCGTCGGCGATCGGAGAAATCACGCTGTACAACCTGTTCGAGACACTCACCAAGATCAACAGCGACGGCACGGTAAGTCCGCTGCTGGCCGAGAGCTGGGAGGTTTCTCCGGACCTCAAGACCTACACCTTCAAGCTGCGGCGTGGCGTCAAGTTCCACAACGGCGAGGCCTTCAACGCAGCGGCGGTGAAGTTTTCCTTTGAGCGCGCCGGCACGGACAAGAGCGTCAACAAGGACAAGCGCACCTTCGCCAGCATGTACAGCGTCGCTGCAATAGACGAGCATACCGTCGTCATCCTGAACACCCAGCTTGATCCGGATTTTCTGTTCCTCATGGGCCAGGCGACGGCCGTCATCGTCGAACCCAAGAGCGCCGACAGCAACGCCACCAAGCCGGTCGGCACCGGGCCCTATCAGTTTGAGGCCTGGAACAAGGGCGCGTCGGTTGTCCTGAGCAAGTGGAACGGCTACCGCCAAGCCGCAGCCGTCAGGATCAAGAAAGTGACTTTCCGCTTCATCAGCGATCCCGCGGCGCAGGTCGCCGCGCTCCTCGCGGGCGATGTCGACGCCTTCCCGCGCGTGACGCCGCGCAGCGTTCCCCAGTTCAAGGACAACGCCCGGTTCCAAGTGCTGGTCGGCGGCTCTCGCGCCAAGACGATCCTGGCGATCAACAACAAAAAGAAACCCCTCGACGACGTGCGCATTCGCCGCGCGATATGCGCGGCGATCGACCGCAAGGCCGTGATCGAGGGCGCGGGCGATGGCTACGGCACACCCATCGGTAGCCACTATGTCCCCGGCGCTTTCGGCTACGTCGACACCACCGCAGTCAACCCCTTCAACGTCGACAAGGCGCGCGCCCTGCTCGCCGAAGCGGGCGTCAAGGCGCCGCTGGAGCTCTCGCTCAAGCTGCCCCCGCCGCCCTACGCGCGCCAGGGCGGCGAAGTGATTGCAGCACAACTGGCCAAGATCGGCATCGTCGCCAAGATCGAGAACGTCGAATGGGCGCAGTGGCTCAGCGGCGTATACACCAACAAGAATTACGACCTCACGATCATCTCGCATGTGGAGCCTTTCGACTTGGGCAACTTCGCCAAGAAAGACTATTACTGGGGCTACGATTCGCCCCAGTTCAGCAAGCTGTTTGACCAGATTCAGAACGCGCCCAGGCCCGCAGATCGCGCCAAACTGCTTGGCGACGCACAGCGCATGCTGGCCAACGACGCGGTCCACGGCTTCCTGTACCAGCCGCAGTGGATCACGGTGGCCAACAAGAACCTCAAGGGCCTCTGGAAAGACATGCCGATCTTCGTCAACGACCTGTCGGCGCTGTCCTGGGCCTGATGAAGCCGCCTCGCAACCCGGGGCGCGCACTCCATGGCTGAGCTGCATACGCTCGACGCGACCGAGCTGCTGGCCGGCTACCGCAGTCGCAGCTTTTCGCCGGTCGAGGTGATGCGCGCGGTGCTGGCGCGCGTGCAGCTCTGGGAGCCGCAGCTATGCGCCACCTACCTGTTGCGGCCCGAGCAGGCGCTGGCAAACGCCGCAGCCTCCGAGACGCGTTGGCTGCGTGGCGCGCCCATCGGGATACTCGATGGCGTTCCAGTCACCATCAAAGAGAATATCGCCACCGAGGGCGACCCGATGCCGGCGGGGACCGCGGCGTCCCGTCTCACGCCCGCGCTGCTGGATGCGCCACCGGCTGCGCGGCTGCGCGAAGCCGGCGCGCTGGTATTCAGCAAGACCACCATGCCCGATTACGGCATGTTGTCATCTGGTCTGTCGAGCTTTCACAAGCTGGCGCGCAATCCCTGGGACCTGCGCAAGACCCCGGGCGGGTCCAGCGCCGGCGCCGCAGCTGGCGCCGCAGCCGGCTACGGGCCGCTGCACATCGGCACCGACATCGGCGGCTCGCTGCGCCTGCCCGCCGGCTGGTGCGGCATCTTCAGCCTAAAGCCAAGCTTGGGACGCATTCCGATAGACCCGCCGACGACCGGACGCGCAGCCGGCCCGATGACGCGCAGCGTCGCCGATTCGGCCTTGCTGATGCAGGTGTTGTCCAAGCCCGACGCCCGCGACAGCATGAGCCTGCCGGAGCAGGTTATTGACTGGGAGCACTTTGACGCCGGCGTGCACAGACTACGCGGGCTGCGGATCGGTCTGCTGATGGACGCGGGCTGCGGGCTGTCGGTAGACACCGAAGTGGCGGTGGCCGTGCGGCGAGCCGGCGAGCTTTTCGAGAACGCTGGCGCGGTTGTCGAGCCGATGGAGCCCTTCATGACGCCGGCAATGCTGCACGGCTTGGACCATTTCTGGCGCATGCGTTCGCGGGTCGATCTTGCGGCGCTGCCTGCCCAGGACAGGGACAAGGTCCTGCCCTACATACGGCAGTGGGCAGACAGCGCGGCGGACATGAGCGGCACCGAGGTGTTCGCCGCCGCCAGCCAGAGCCAGGCGACGCGCTTTGCCAGCGTGAAGGCGTGCGGCCGCTATGACTTTGTGATTTCCCCGACCGCACCGGTTGTGGCCTTTTTGGCCGAATGGCCATCGCCAACCAACGACCCGCTGCACGGCTTGGAGCACATCGCTTTCACCGTGCCCTACAACATGTCGGAGCAGCCAGCGGCTTCTATCAACTGCGGCTATACCCGTGACGGATTGCCGATCGGGCTGCAAATAGCGGGCCAGCGCTTCGACGACCTCGGCGTTCTACAGGTGGCGCGCGCCTTCGAACGGATACGCGACGCCCAGCGGCCTTGGCCCGAGCCAAGCGCCGCCAAGCCCTAAAATGGGCCGGTGACCACCGTCCTCAACGCCGACCTGCACTGCCACTCTGTGGTATCCGACGGAACGCTTGTTCCCGAGGAGCTTGCTGGACGCGCGGCGCGCAACGGCGTGGAGCTGTGGTCGCTCACCGACCACGATGAAATCGGCGGGCAGGCGCGCGCTGTCGCCGCGGCGCATGAACAGGGGCTGAAGTACCTGAGCGGAACCGAAATTTCGGTCAGCTTCATCGGCAAGACGGTGCATATCGTTGGCTTGGGTTTTGACACGCAGAACGAGCAACTGCGACAGGGACTGCGGGACACGCGTGGTGGCCGCGGCCAGCGCGCGATGGAAATGTCGGATGGGCTGGCCAAGGTCGGCATCAAAAACGCGTACGAAGGTGCGCTCACGCACGCCGGCAACCACGAGTTGATTTCGCGCACCCACTTTGCCCGCTTTCTGGTGGAGACCGGTGTCTGCCGCGACACCAACGAGGTATTTCGAAAATACCTGACCGAGGGAAAGCCGGGCTTTGTGGAACACCGCTGGGCGACGCTCCGGGACGCGGTCGGCTGGATAACGCGGGCCGGCGGCATGGCCGTGATAGCGCATCCGGCACGCTACCGTTTCAGCACCAACGAAGAGTTTGCGCTCTTTACCGAATTCAAGAGCCACGGTGGTAGGGGCGTCGAGGTAGTCACCGGAAGCCACAGCGTCGCCGAGTACGCGATCTACGCCGACACCGCGCGCGAGTTCGGCCTGGCGGCCTCGCGCGGCAGCGACTTCCACAGCCCCGACGAGTCGCACACCGACCTCGGCACCCTGCCCCCGCTTCCCGTCGGGCTGACCGCGGTCTGGGACTTGCTGCAGCACCGGGTCCAGTAAGCCACTTCCGAGTGACGCCAAGGCGGCACAAGGTGGCTGACGACCCCATTTCCAATGGCGCAATATTTCGAGGTCCACCCCGATAACCCGCAGCAGCGCCTGCTCAGGCAGGCGGTGGCGATGCTGGAAAAGGGCGGTGTTCTCGCAGTGCCCACCGACTCGAGCTACGCCCTGGTGTGTCACCTGGACGACAAGGCCGCCGTGGACCGATTGCGCAGGCTGCGCGGCGTCGACGACAAGCACCATCTCACGCTGCTGTGCCGCGACCTCAGCGAGTTGGCCAACTACGCGCGCGTCGACAACCGGCAGTACCGACTCATCAAATCGACAACGCCCGGGCCCTACACCTTCATCCTGGAGGCCAGCAAAGAGGTTCCCCGGCGCCTCAGCCACCCCCAGCGCAAGACCATCGGACTGCGGGTTCCTCAGCACCGGGCGTTGCAGGAACTGCTCGCGCTGCACAACGGACCACTGCTGGCGGCCACCCTGATCCCACCAGGAGAGACCGAACCGCTCAACGACGCACAGGACATACGCGCGCGCTTCGAGCATCAGATCGACGCCGTCCTGGACGCGGGCGCCTGCGCGCAACAACCGACGACGGTGGTCGACCTCAGCACCGGCGAGCCGGTCTTGCTGCGTCGGGGACGGGGTGACATCGCCGCGCTCGGTCTGTAGGCGCGACCATCACCCGATAGCGCGGCTCGCCGCCGCGACCCAAGTCCGCACTCTGAGACAATGACAGCGTGGATAGCACCCAACTGATTCAACTCGTCCTGATCTTTGCGCTGCCGGTGGTGTTTGCGATCACCGTGCACGAAGCCGCTCATGGTTACGCGGCGCTGCACTTCGGCGACCAGACCGCGCATGTAATGGGGCGCATCACCCTGAACCCGATCAAGCACATCGACCCGATGGGAACGGTGCTGTTGCCGCTGATCCTGTATTTCGCCACCCACGGCGCATTCGTCTTCGGCTATGCCAAGCCGGTTCCGGTCCGTTTCGGTAACCTGCGCAACCCCAAGCGCGACATGGTGTGGGTCGCGCTGGCGGGGCCCGGTGCCAACCTGGCGCAGGCCTTCCTGTGGGGACTGGGGCTGCACCTGGTCGCGGCGGCGGGGATCCGCGAAGTCTTCTTTCTCAAGATGTGCCAGGCCGGCGTGCTCGTCAATGTCGTAATGTTCGTTTTCAACCTGTTCCCGCTGCCGCCCCTCGACGGCGGGCGCATCCTGGTCGGCCTGCTGCCTTACCGCCAGGCGGTGCTGCTGTCGCGCGTGGAACCCTGGGGCTTCTATCTGGTGATGGCGCTGGTACTGACCGGTGTCGTCAACGCGTTGTGGATGCACCCTCTGATGGGGCTGACGATGGGTTTTCTTGAACTGCTACTGACGCCATTCGCCGCACTCGCCGGCTGATTGGCCTGCAGCCACCTTCACGCCTTGCCCCGCTTTTTGCGTCCTACTTCCAAGATGAGCATCACCCGCTTCCTCACCGGCATCACCACCTCCGGAACGCCACATCTGGGCAACTATGTGGGGTCGATCAGGCCATCGGTGCGCGCCAGCATGCGCGCCGATGTCGAGAGTTTTTATTTCCTGGCCGACTACCACGCCCTGATCAAGGTGGACGAGCCTGCGCGCATCCAGCGCTCAACCCTCGAGATTGCCGCGAGCTGGCTGGCCTGCGGGCTGGACCCGCAGCGGGTGACCTTCTACCGCCAGTCTGACATACCCGAAATACCCGAGCTGACCTGGTTCCTCACCTGCGTCAGCGGCAAGGGCATGCTGAACCGCGCGCACGCTTACAAGGCCGCAGTCGACAAGAACAACGCCACCGCCGTGGACGCCGACTCGGACATCAGCGCCGGTTTGTTCATGTACCCGGTGCTGATGGGCGCCGACATACTGATGTTTAACGCGCATCGGGTTCCGGTCGGCCGCGACCAGATACAGCATCTGGAGATGGCGCGCGACATGGCCCACAGCTTCAACCACCGATACGGCGAACACTTTGTGCCGCCCGAGGCAGAAATTGAAGAGTCGGTCGCAACGCTGCCGGGCGTCGACGGGCGCAAGATGAGTAAGAGCTACGACAACCATATCGCACTGTTTTCCACCCGCGAACAACTGCGCCGGTCGATCGCCACCATCGTCACCGACTCACGCGCTCCGGGAGAACCCAAGCCGACAGAGGGCTGCGCGCTGTTCCAGATTTACCAGGCTTTTGCGAGCGAATCAGAGACCGAAGCGATGCGCGCGTCTTTCGCCAGCGGCGTCAGCTGGGCCGACGCCAAGCAGGTGCTCTTCGAGCGCCTGGAGCGCGAAATCGGGCCGATGCGCCAGCGCTATGAAGCGCTGATACGCGACCCCGACAGCATCGAGCAGGTACTGCTTGCGGGGGCCGTAAAGGCGCGCGCCGTGGCGACGCCGTTTATGGCCAGACTGCGCAACGCGGTGGGCCTGCGCAAGCTCGGTGCTGCCGAGCACAGCATCACTTCCAAGCCCGCCCGGTCGACGCTGCCGGTTTTCAAACAGTACCGCGAGCGCGACGGCCAGTTCTTTTTCAAACTGGTCGACGCGCAGGGCAAACTGCTGCTGCAAAGCCGGGGCTTCGCGTCGCCCCAAGACGCCGGTCTGGCGATAGCGCGGCTGCAGCACGAAGGCGTTGGTGCGCTCGACTCGATGGTCGAAAACGTCGACGCGGTCGACGGTGCTGCAGCGCAGGAAGTGGGGAAAGCGCTGCAGCAACTTGCCGGCACAGCCTGACAACACCCCGATTCGAACACGCGTCAGGCAACCGGACGCGGAGGCGCCCCGCACACACGCTGCGCGGCCCGAGACGTCGGTTTGCAAGGCGCCTCCAGCCAATGTCCCACTGCTACAATGTGGGCGGCTGAATACCGGAGAGGTGGCAGAGTGG
>CAISIP010000579.1 GCA_903885415.1 uncultured beta proteobacterium | reverse complement strand
GCTGAGCCTGCTGCTGGCCCGCGAGGCCAACCTGCTGGTCGACGACGCCGCCTTTGCCAGCAGGCTGCGCGAGCGTCTCGAAAAAGCCATGGCCAGCGGCGGCAAGCCGGTGGACGCGGTGGTCTTTTCCCGGCGCTCGCTGCGTCGAAGAACACTGGAGATGCTAGCATTCGCCCTGATGCGACTCGCCCTGTTCCTGGTGGGCAGACGCTACTGACCCCATAGCCTCGGGGTGTGGGTGGCGGACCCGGATGTGGAATAGGCCTAGCGGCCGCAGGGCACCTGAAGACTGGTAGGATCATGCCATGCTAATGCAGCCAACCCAAGCCAACACCATGAGCGCACGCGAAGTCCACGAAGGCAAGCCGGTTTCGGTCCTAATCCGCGAACGCCTGTTGGCGGCGCGAAAGCGATTTCACGCCAACGACAACATTGCGGACTTCATTGAACCCGGCGAACTCGAGCAGTTGCTCGACGAAGTGGAGGTCAAGATGCAGAGCGTTCTTGACAGCCTGGTGATCGACTCCGGCAACGACCACAACACCGACGATACCGCACGCCGTGTTGCCAAGATGTATCTCAACGAGGTGTTCCGTGGCCGTTATGTGCATGCGCCCACCATCACCGAGTTCCCGAACGTCGAGCACTTGAATGAACTGATGATCGTCGGGCCGATCACGGTGCGCAGCGCCTGCAGCCACCATTTTTGTCCGGTGATTGGCAAGATCTGGATCGGCGTATTACCCAATGAGCACACCAATGTGATTGGCCTGTCCAAGTACGCACGGCTGGCGGAGTGGATCATGTCGCGCCCGCAGATTCAGGAGGAAGCGGTGGTGCAACTGGCCGACCTCATCCAGCTCAAGACCCAGCCCGACGGCTTGGCGATCGTCATGGAGGCGAGCCACTACTGCATGGCGTGGCGCGGTGTGAAAGACCTTGACAGCAAAATGATCAACTCGGTGATGCGCGGCGTTTTCCTGAAGGACTCGACCTTGCGCCGGGAATTCCTGTCCTTGATTCCTGGCAGGGGCTGATCCATGCTGGTACGTCTTCTCTATGCGAGTCGGGCGGTTGACACCAGCACCGAGGCGATCGAAGCCATCTTGTTGCAGTCGCGGCAGGCCAACCCGGCCTGCGGCATCACGGGGATCCTCTGTTACGGTGGCGGAATTTTCCTGCAGGCGATTGAAGGCGGCAGGCTGGCGATCAGCGATTTGTACGGCCATATCCAGAAGGATCCGCGCCACAAGGAGGTGGTGCTGTTGCATTACGAGGAAATCAGCGAGCGGCGCTTTGGCGGCTGGACGATGGGACAGGTCAATGTGTCGCGAATCAACGCCTCGATCCTGCTCAAATATGCGGAACGCCCTGAACTCGACCCCTACGCCGTATCGGGCAAGGTGTCGCTGGCCTTGCTTGAGGAGTTGATGGCGACGGCCTCCATCATGGGCCGCGCCTAGGCCTATTGCGCAGCCGGGAGGGCGCTTTTATGGGCGACCTGATCGGCTGCGACTTCAGCAGCAGCCCCAGTGCAAGAAAGCCGATTGTCGTGGCCTACGGAGCGATGGCCGCGGGTCGGGTGCGGCTCGATGGCTTTGAGCGCTTTCACCGGCTCGAGGACTTCGGTGGCTGGCTGTCCGGCGGTGGCGACTGGGTCGGAGGCTTCGATTTCCCCTTTGGTCTTGCGCGTGAACTGGTGCTGCATCTGGGATGGCCCGTCGCATGGGAGGCCTGCGTTCGCCACTTTGCCAGCTTGAGCCGCGCCGAGATTCGCGACCTGTTCGCTGGCTTTTGCAGTGCGCGACCCGCGGGCAGAAAATTCGCTCACCGTGCTACCGACCGTCCGGCTGGCTCAAGTCCGTCCATGAAGTGGGTCAACCCGCCGGTCGCTTTCATGATGCATGCAGGCGTTCCGCTGCTCATCGACGCCGGCGTGCACCTTGCGGGTCTGCGCCCGGAAGCGCTCGCTGAGCAAAACCCGCAGGGACGCGCGCGCCGTGTTGCCGTGGAGGCGTACCCTGGCATGCTGGCGCGTGACGTACTGGGTCACCGCAGCTACAAAAGCGACGATAAGGCCAAACAAACTGCGCAGCGCCGCAGCGCACGCGCCGCCTTGTTGCAGGCGTTGGAAGCCGGCGCCACCCGCGTTGGGTTGCGGCTGCAGACGGGTGCCGACCTGCGCGAATCGATGGTGACGGATGCCAGCGGCGACACTCTGGATGCCGCCATTTGCCTGTTGCAGGCCGCTTGGGCCAGCCGCGCAGGCTGGCCATGGTTTGGCCTCCCGCCGGACCTGGACCCGCTCGAGGGATGGATCGTCGGCGCCGGCGCCGAGGCTGTCGTGGCGCCGCCGCTCAGGCCTGCGCAATGAGCACCGTTTCTTCCAGCCTGCAAGCGAGTTGCTCGACTGCCAGCGCAGACGGGCAAGCCGGTGCAGTCCGCCACAGCAACTGGCGGCCCACGGCCGCCTGGCGGGCCGCTGCATCAGCCGGTATGTCCGCCAGATGCGACAGGCGTATGCCCTGTCCGGGCTCGGAGACGACATAGCGGTCAAGCACCTGCTGTAACTGGGCCGCAATGGCGCGGCCGTCGCCGAGGCGTGCCGTGTGGTTCACCACCAGATGGATGCGCGATCTTTTTTGCTGACCCGCCAGCACCTTCACCGTCGCATAGGCGTCGCTCAGCGCGCTCAGCTCCGGGGTTGCCACCAGCAGCACGACCGACGCGAGCGATACGCTAAACAACACCACGTCGGATATGCCTGCGCCAGTGTCAAGCAGCACCAGGTCATAGCGCGGCGCCAGGCTAGCGATGACGCGCAGGAATTCGTCGCGCACATCGGGCGTCAGCCGCGCGTGCTCGAGCAGTCCCAAGCCGGCCAGCAGCACCGAGAATCCGCCCGGGGCCTGGATGATGGCTTGCCCCAGATCGGCTTTTCCGGTGAACACGTCGTGCAGGCTGCTCGTTTGAATTAGATTCAGCGCGCTGTCCAGATTGGTGAGTCCCAGGTAGGCGTCCAACAGCAGCACGCGTTGACCGCGCCGGGCCAGCGCAGCGGCCAGGTTCGCCGCAACAAAGGTCTTGCCGACGCCGCCTTTGCCGCTGGTGATAGCCACCACCCGACCCAGTGGCCGGATCGGAATCGACGCTGTGGCGCGCTGCGGCCCGGCCGAACCGCCAGGGCCGCTCATCGTTCGACCTCTGGCCGAGGCTCGCCCGCGGACTGGGTGGCGCCCCGATCCAGCCAAGCCGGGTCGCCATCCGCGAGGTGTCCGAACAAAAGACGCCTTTCATCGGCGCTGACCGACAAAATTTGCGGCTGGTCGATGCAGACCCGATTACGGCCCTGCGACTTGGCCCGGTACAGTTGGTGATCGGCGCGCTCGATCCACAGGCCGGTAGTCGAACGCACCCACACCGGCGCGCAGACGCCCCCTACGCTCACCGTCGCGCGCACCGTCGTCATCGGCCCGACCCGGATCGTCAGTGCCTCTACCCCCTGGCGCAAGCGCTCTGCCAAGGAGTGTCCGTGCGTCGTATCGCAGTTCGGCAGGACAACGGAAAATTCCTCGCCACCAAAGCGCGCCACGGTGTCCATCGGCCGGATGTTCAGTGCAAGGCTTGCTGCGACTGCCTGCAAGACCTGATCGCCAGCCTGATGGCCGTAGCGGTCGTTGATGGCCTTGAAGTGGTCAATATCGACCATCAACAGCAGCGCAGACCGGCCCACGCGCGCGACGGCGTCGAGTTCGCGCTCAAGCATCGCGCGGAAGTGGCGCCGGTTGGCCAGGCCGGTCAAGGGGTCCCTGAGCGAGAGTGCACACAGCCTGTCGATCAGTTCCTGGACATAGCCCGCACCGGTCGGCTGCGTGCCGTTGGTCGTCGGGACGGCGCTGTGGTTGAGCAGCGCTAATGCGTCGTCCAGACGCAGGTCGTTGAGGTCGAGCACGGACGAAGGAGGAGGGAAATGCACAGGGAAATGGCGGAATCTGAAGCGCGGGCCGCAGAGAGATGCAGTAAGAGAGATAGGGCGGGTAACGGACTTGTCGTGGGGAAAAGTGTAGCCGCGACGATCGCTTCAAGGCTGCGATAAAGGCACGATTGATCCGACTGTTGCGCGCGCCAGCAGATGCCGGTGCCAATGCGGTATTTAGACCCCGCAGCAGACCGCGCAAGCGGCGTTTCGGGGCAGCGTCAACTCGGTCCAGCGCATCGTCTTGCCGTCGAGCATTAACAGACGGCCGGCGAGCGACAGTCCGACCCGGGTCATCAGCTTGAGTGCCTCGGCAGCCTGCACCGCGCCGATGATTCCGACCATCGGCGCGAAGACGCCCATGGTCGCGCAGCGCTCCTCCTCGAATAGGATGTCCGGGGGAAACACGCAGGCGTAACAGGGGCAAGTGGGGTCGCGCGGGTCAAATACGCTGACCTGGCCGTCAAAGCGGATGGCCGCTCCGGACACCAGGGGCTTGCGGTATCGCACGCACGCGGCGTTGACCGCCTGCCGGGTGACGAAGTTGTCGCAGCAGTCGAGCACCACATCGCAGTCTGGGAGAAGTTGCTCGAGCAAAGCAGCATCGGCGCGGCGGTGGATGGCGGTCACCGCAGGGTCCGGGTTGATCGCGGCGATGGCGCAGCGCGCCGAGTCGACCTTGGGAAGACCGATGCGGTCCATTCCATGGGCTATCTGGCGCTGCAGGTTGGCCAGTTCGACCCGGTCGTCGTCGACCAACGTGATACGCCCCACGCCCGCAGCGCCAAGGTACATGGCTACCGGACAGCCCAGGCCGCCTGCCCCTATGACCAGCGCGTGGGAGCCGGCAATACGATCCTGCCCATCGATGCCGATTTCATCAAGCAGGAGGTGGCGCGAGTAGCGCAGCAGCTGGTCGTCTGTCATGGCGGCCTCGGTGTGGGGGGGCATCCGGGCCTGCCGCTGACGGCGCAAGGGGCCGTCGCGCCGATTGTGCGGCGCTCCTAGTTTTCTTTCGGCTCGTCCTTACGCGGTGTCAGTGTCTTGCTCACGACGACCGGCTGACCCTTGAGTTTGTTGATCGCCTGGATCAGCGGGAAATCCTTGTCGGAGCCGAACTCCGGCATCTTGCGGTCGGCCAGTGGCTTCTTGGACTCTTCTTCCAATTTCTTGCGCGCGTCTTCACGCGCTGCTTCGCGCGCATCGTCCTTGACTTCGGCGCCCTGGCCGCTCGCCAGGTGCTTTTCCAGGTCGGCTTCACGCGTCCTTAGAGCAGAAAACAGGTTTCCATCGACCGTCTCGTCGACCATCACGTCGGGAATAATGCCCTTGGCTTGGATCGATTTCCCGCTCGGTGTGTAGTAGCGCGCGGTGGTGATCTTGAGCCCGGTATCGGGGCCCAGCGGCCGCACTGTCTGGACCGATCCCTTGCCAAAAGTCTGGTTGCCCATGATGGTGGCACGCTTGTAGTCTTGCAAAGCGCCCGCGACGATTTCGCTGGCCGATGCGGAGCCTTCGTTGACCAACACCACCAGCGGCACAGTTTTCAGCGCGACGGGCAGGCGCTTGAGCGGGTCAGCGCTGCCGCGGCGCTGGTAGAACTCGGCCGATGCCTTGTAGGTGAACTTGCTTTCGGGCAACTGCCCGTTGGTCGAGACGACGCTCACGTTTTCAGGCAGGAAAGCCGCCGACACCGCGACGGCGGCGTCCAGCAGTCCGCCCGGATCGTTGCGCAGGTCCAGCACCAAACCCTTGAGCTGCGGGTCGAGCTTGTACAACTCCTCCACTTTGCGGGCGAAATCCTCGACGGTTCGTTCCTGGAACTGGCTCAGCCGGATCCAGGCGTAGCCCGGCTCGACCATTTTTCCGCGAACCGACTGGGTCCGGATCTCCTCGCGGACGATCGTCACCGGGAAGGATCTGTTTTCGTCCTTGCGGAAAATCGTGAGCATGACCTTGGTGTTGGGATCGCCGCGCATGCGCTTGACGGCCTCGTTGAGCGAAAGACCCTTGACGGCGGTGTCGTCTATTTTTGTGATCAGGTCGTTGGTCTTGAGTCCGGCGCGAAACGCCGGCGTTCCCTCGATGGGCGACACCACCTTGACCAGCCCGTCTTCCTGGGTGATCTCGATGCCCACGCCGACGAAGCGGCCGGTCGTACCCTCGCGAAATTCCTTGAACGATTTCTTGTCGAAATACTGTGAATGCGGATCCAGGCTGTTGACCATGCCGGAAATGGCGTCGGTGATCAGCTTCTTCTCGTCGACCACTTCCACATAGTCGCTCTTGACCATGCTAAAGACCGCGGCGAGTTGCTGCAACTCCTCCAGCGGAAGCGGCGCAAGGGCGCCACGCGCCACGGTTTGCAGTGATACGGTTGTCAAGGCGCCGGTCACCAGACCCAGCGCCACCCAACCGGTGATTTTCAATTTATGTCCCATGCTTTTCCCACTCCTACTTCAATATACACCGTGAGGAAAAACGGCACATGTCGGCGGGGCAAATTTCCGCATCCGACCGCCTTGGGCGAGGGTGCTGTTGTGCGCTCACGCCCGGCCTTGCGCGGCCACCGCGTCAGCCGCTTTGGCCGCAGCGCCCGGGTCGCCCAGGTAGTAGTGGCGGATCGGCACCAGGTCGGCGTCGAGTTCGTATACCAACGGAATGGCATTGGGAATGTTCAGCCCCACGATATCGGCGTCTGAAATCGTGTCGAGGTGCTTCATGAGCGCGCGAATCGAGTTGCCATGCGCAGCGACGACCAGGCGTTTGCCGCTGCGCAGCGCCGGCGCCATCGACTCGTTCCAGAGCGGCAGCACCCGTTGCACCGTGTCCTTGAGGCATTCGGTCAGCGGAATCTGACCCGCCTTGAGCCGCGCGTAGCGGATATCACTGCGCTCGCAACGCGGATCATCCGGTGTCAGCGCGGGAGGCGGATCGTCGTAGCTGCGCCGCCAGTTCAGCACCTGCTGGTCGCCGTACTGTTTGGCAACTTCGGCCTTGTTCAAGCCCTGCAAAGCCCCGTAGTGGCGCTCGTTGAGGCGCCAACTGTGGACGACGGGCAGCCATGTGCGGTCCATTTCGTCGACGCAGTGCCATAGCGTGCGGGTGGCGCGTTTGAGCACGCTGGTGTAGCTGATGTCGAACTCGTAGCCCTGCTCGCGCAGCCGCCGCCCTGCCGCTTGGGCCTGCGCGATGCCGGTTCCGGTCAGGTCGACGTCGGTCCACCCGGTAAAGCGGTTGTCCAGGTTCCAGGTCGATTCGCCGTGGCGGATCAGGACGAGTGTGTGCATGTTGTCTGTAGTTCAAGGCTGCTGTGGGCCGCTCGCAACGCCCGTTTGGCGTCGCGGTGAATCGTCGGTCATTCGGGGGTCTATCAGGCACCCGCGCAACGAACGGCAGCCGACATTCTAAAATGAGCCGCTGCTGCTTGCTTGGGCCGGGGAATTTTGAATAAGGAACAACGTGAAAT
>CAISIP010000578.1 GCA_903885415.1 uncultured beta proteobacterium | reverse complement strand
CGACGCAGGCGAATGGGATGCCCTGATCGACGACCTCACCAGAGCTTCCACCAAGGGCTCGCCGCCGTCCTGACGCCCTGGCTTACGAACACGCTGTTTGGATAATTGCTCGTCAATACACGCAGGGCGTCGTCGCGCAATGGCAGCAAGCCGAGCGCTTCATAAGACTTGGCGACGATGTACAAAGCCTCCTCCAGTGCGGGAACTTCGCGGTAATCTGCCAGGGCCGACTGCGCCCGGTTGATCGCAGCCAGATAGGCGCCGCGCCGATAGTAATAGCGCGCCACATGTACCTCGGACTCGGCCAGCAAATTGACGATGTACGCCATGCGCAGGCGCGCGTCGGCGGCGTAGCGCGAATCCGGGAAGCGCGCCAGCAATTCCTTGAACGCCTCGAAGGATTCCTTGGCAGCCTTTTGGTCACGCTCGGCAATGTCTTGCCGGGTGATGAAGGCAAACCAGCCCAGATCGTCGTTGAAGTTAACGATGCCTTTGAGGTACAGGGCGTAGTCGACGGCCGGACTCGCCGGGTGCAGTTTGACAAAACGTTCGATGGTCGCCAAGGCCTGTGCCGACTCGCCTGCCTTGAAGTTGGCGTAGGCCTTTTCCAACTGCGCCTGCTGCGCCAGCGGCGTACCGGCTGCCTGCCCCTCCAGCCTTTCGAACAAGGTGGCTGCCTTGTCGTATGCGCCAGCGCTGAGCTCCTCCTTGGCCTCGGCATAGATCCGTGCCGGGCCCCAGTTGCTGGCCTTGTCGTCAGGTGTCGTAGAGCAAGCCGCCGCAAGCAGTGCAGCGGCCCCTACCATCACGATGCGAACGACCGATAATTTGACGCCTGGCATGAGCACAACCTTGTTGAAAAATCCCGCATCCATTATATCGGCCGAGCCCGGCCCGTCTGAGTCTGGCGAAGGCGATGACCTCGTCGACGAAGCCCAGCCGGCCGAGCATCGGCACATGATTGTCGCGCCCACCACCCACGGCGCGCGTCTGGACAAGGCCCTGGTACAGGCGCTGCCGGAGTTTTCGCGCAGCTATTTGCAGCAGCTGATTGAAGGGGGTGCGGTAGATGTCAATGGCCTGGCGGTGGTGCGGCCGTCGGCGCGCCTGAAGGCGGGCGATAGCGTCGGCGTCTGCCTTCGCCCGACCGCCCAGAGTCAGGCCTTCAAGGCCCAAGCGATGGACTTGCGGGTCGTGTTCGAAGATGCGCACCTGCTTGTCATCGACAAGCCAGCGGGCCTGGTGGTGCATCCGGCGCCCGGAAACTGGAGCGGCACCTTGCTCAATGGCCTGCTAGCCTACCACTCTGACTTCGCCGAGCTGCCGCGGGCGGGAATCGTGCACCGACTCGACAAGGACACCAGCGGCCTGATGCTGGTTGCCCGAACCCGCCAGTCGATGGACACGCTGGTGCAGATGATTGCTGCGCGCAGCGTTCAGCGGCAGTACCTGGCGCTGGTCCACCGGCCCTGGAGCGGCCCAAAGCTGCGCGAGGTGCAGGCCGCCATCGGTCGGGATCCCCGCAATCGCTTGCGCATGGCAGCGGTCGATCCCGGGCGCGACTCTGGCAAGGCGGCGCGCACCAGCGTCGAAGTCTTGCAGGAGTGCGCACAGGGCTGCCTGGTACGCTGCACGCTGCACACCGGCCGGACCCACCAGATTCGCGTGCATATGGCCCACACCGGCCATCCGCTGGTGGCCGACGGGGTCTACGGCGGCGTCCCGGCGGCGGGATTGGTGCGACAGGCCCTGCATGCCTTCAGGCTGGCGTTGCCGCACCCGGCAAGCGGCGCGCCGCTGGAATTCGTTTCCGCGCTACCACCCGACCTGGCCAACGGCCTAGCGCAATGGGGCCTGCGGTACAATTCGGTCTAATCAGTCCGGGCCTGCCATCGGCGGGCGAACCGGACCGGTCGCTTGGCAGACGCTTCACTCTGAGCGCAGCGCCCTCTTTACATTTCACCGATTTGCACCCTGGCGGTGCCAAACCCGCGATGGCAAGACCATGAATTCGGCTCAGGCGAAGCGCGTGCTGGAAACGGCCCTGATTTGCACCCAGCAGGCGCTGCCGCTGCGCGAGCTGCGCACGCTGTTCAATGATGCTATTGGCGCCGACACGATCAAGGAGTTGCTGCGCGAGCTGCAGTTGGAGTGGGAGCAACGCGGCGTTGAACTGGTGCAGGTCGCGTCGGGCTGGCGTTTTCAAAGCCGTCCGCAGATGCGCGAATTCCTCGACCGGTTGCACCCGGAGAAGCCGCCGCGCTACAGCCGGGCTACGCTGGAGACGCTGGCCATCATCGCCTACCGCCAGCCGGTGACGCGCGCGGACATGGAGGACATACGGGGCGTGACGATCAACTCGCTGATCATCAAGCAGTTGGAGGACCGGGGCTGGGTTGAGGTAATCGGACACCGGGAGGCGCCGGGGCGCCCTGCGCTGTTTGCCACCACCCGACAGTTTCTGGACGACCTGGGCTTGCTGTCGCTTGACCAACTGCCGCTGCAGTCCAAGGATATTGCGCAGCGGCTAGCACAAGGCATCCAGCCCGATCATGGCTTGGAAACTTCCCCGATGCAGGGGCTTCTGATCGACACCAGCACTTTGGCGGACCCACACCATGCATGACAAACCCGAGGGCCCGATGCCCGACGCCGCAGCCCAGGGCGAACCGGACAGTCCGGTCCATACGATAGCCGTCGTGGCCACGCCCTCGCCATCGG
>CAISIP010000577.1 GCA_903885415.1 uncultured beta proteobacterium | reverse complement strand
TTGAACGCGCGCGCCGATCACCTAGAGGCGGTGATAGAGAAGCTGCGCGCTGCAGGCGCCATGGTGAGCGCCGTCGATGGCGGCGTGCGAATCGCGTCCAGCGGCAGGCTGCGGGCGCAGAGTTTCAGAACCACCGAATACCCGGGCTTCCCGACCGATATGCAGGCCCAGTTCATGGCGTTGAACTGCATATCGGGCGGCAGCGCCAAGGTCACCGAGACGATATTCGAGAACCGTTTCATGCACGTTAATGAACTGGTGCGCCTGGGTGCGCGCATCCAGATCGACGGCAAGGTCGCGCTTGTCGAGGGCGTTGAAAGGCTGTCCGGGGCGAGCATCATGGCGACCGACCTGCGCGCGTCGGCCAGCCTGGTTATCGCCGGTCTGGTGGCTGAAGGGGAAACCGTGGTCGACCGCATCTACCATCTGGACCGCGGCTACGACCAGATGGAGTCCAAGCTGCGCGGCATCGGCGCAGATGTCGAACGCCTGCGGGCCTGAGGAAATCCTGATGATCACGTTGGCTCTGTCCAAAGGAAGAATATTCGAAGAGGCGCTTCCCTTGCTCGACATGGCCGGCATCCGGGTTCTGGACGACCCCGACAAGTCGCGCAAGCTGATTCTGTCGACCACGCAGGCGCATCTGCGCGTGCTGCTGGTGCGGGCTACCGACGTCCCGACCTATGTGCAGTATGGCGGCGCCGACATGGGAATCACCGGCCGCGATACCTTGATTGAACACGGCTGCGAAGGCCTTTACCAGCCGCTCGACTTGCAGATCGCCAAGTGCCGTATCAGCGTGGCGGTGCGCACCGATTTTGACTATGCGTCGGCGGTCCGGCAAGGCTCGCGACTGAAGGTTGCGACCAAATACCTGTCGATTGCGCGCGAGTTCTTTGCCGCCAAGGGCGTTCATGTCGACCTGATCAAGCTGTACGGCAGCATGGAGCTCGCGCCGCTGACCGGGCTGGCCGACGCCATCGTGGACCTGGTGTCCACCGGCAGCACGCTCAAGGCCAACCAGTTGGTCGAAGTCGAGCACATCATGGACATCAGTTCGCGCCTGATCGTCAACCAGGCGGCGCTCAAGCTCAAGCAGCAGCCTATCCGCGCGCTGATCGACGCGCTTGGCGCCGCGCTGGGGCCTGCCCAAAGAACATAAACTCCGGCGACAGCAGGGGGAATACCAACTGCTTGTACCCCGTCAACCCGCCCTTGTGATGCACGCCACAGTAGCCAGCCCGGTCCGCTTATCGACTGCCAGTCGCGACTTCGAAGCCGAATTTGGCGCGAGGCTGCGTTGGTCCGACAGCGCCGACGCCGCGATTGAGCAGCGCGTGGCTGGGATTCTGGCCGACGTGCAGTCGCGCGGCGACGAGGCCGTGCTCGAGTACACGCTGCGTTTCGACCGCATCGACGCGGCGTCGGTGGGCGCGCTTGAATTGACACACCACGAGCTTCGGCAGGCTTTTGACAGCATTCCGGACGCGCAGCGCGAGGCGCTGTTGTTCGCCGCGCAGCGTATCCGCTCGTACCACGAGGCCCAGAAGAAGGCCTGCGGCGAGAGCTGGAGTTATCGCGACGAAGACGGAACGCTGCTGGGCCAAAAAGTGGGTGCGCTCGAGCGTGTCGGGGTCTATGTTCCTGGCGGCAAGGCGGCTTATCCCTCCTCGGTGCTGATGAACGCGATCCCGGCCCATGTCGCCGGCGTCGATGAAATCATCATGGTGGTTCCTGCCCCTACCGCCACGCAGAGCGCCATCGGCGATCGCAACCCGCTGGTGCTGGCCGCAGCCCATGTGGCCGGTGTCAGCCGTGCCTTCACCATCGGCGGTGCGCAGGCCATCGCGGCGCTGGCCTACGGCACCCGCACCATTCCGAAGGTCGACAAGATAACCGGGCCCGGCAACGCCTATGTGGCCGCCGCCAAGCGCCGGGTTTTTGGCAGCGTGGGCATCGACATGATCGCCGGGCCAAGCGAAATCCTGGTGATAGCCGACGGGACGACGCCACCGGACTGGGTCGCGATGGATCTTTTCAGCCAAGCCGAACACGACGAAATGGCCCAAAGTATCCTGCTGTGCCCGGACGCGGCCTATATCGATCGGGTGCAGGAAGCCATCGACCGGTTGCTGCCGTCGATGCCGCGCGCTGCGATCATCGCGGCCTCGCTCAATGGGCGCGGCGCGCTGATCCATACCCGCAGCATGCAGGAGGCCTGCGCGATCAGCAACCGGGTAGCGCCGGAGCACCTGGAGGTCAGCAGCGACGAGCCGCACCGGTGGGAGCCGCTGTTGCGCCACGCCGGTGCCATCTTCCTGGGCGCCTATACCAGCGAGAGCCTGGGCGATTACTGCGCCGGCCCCAACCATGTGCTGCCCACCAGCGCCACCGCGCGCTTTTCGAGCCCGCTGGGTGTGTATGATTTTCAAAAGCGCAGCAGCTTGGTCGAGGTCAGTCCGGCCGGCGCGCGCCGGCTTGGACGGGTCGCCGCCGAACTGGCTTATGGCGAAGGGCTGCAGGCCCATGCCCGCGCCGCCGAAATGCGCTTTCTTTGAATGACGACCATGCCCCATACCATCCTGAGCGAGCGAGCCCGCCTTGTGCTACGCCCCGACATCCAGGCCATGCAGGCGTACCCGGTGCAAGACGCTGCAGGCATGGTCAAGCTCGACGCGATGGAAAACCCCTACCGACTGACGCCGCAACTGCAGCAGCAACTCGGCCAAAGGCTGGGTGCCGTGGCGCTGAACCGCTACCCCGGCGCCAGCGTCGAGGCCCTGCGCCGCGCGCTCGCGCTGCAGGCGCGGATTCCGCAGGGCTTTGGCCTGATGATGGGCAACGGTTCCGATGAGCTGATCGCGTTGCTCGCGATGGCCTGTGCCCGACCCGGTGCCTGCGTGCTGGCCCCGGTTCCGGGGTTCGTGATGTACAGCATGAGCGCGCAGTTGGAGGGACTGGGCTTCGTCGGCGTGCCACTTGACGCGCAGTTTGAACTCGACCGTACTGCGATGCTTGACGCGATGGCGCGGCACCGACCTGCCATCGTGTACCTGGCCTACCCCAACAACCCGACGGCCAACCTGTGGGACGACGCGGTGATCGACGAGATCATTGCGGCGGCGCCGGGCCTGGTCGTTGTGGACGAGGCTTATCAGCCTTTTGCCAGTCGTACCTTCATGGGCCGCATCGCGCAGCATCCGCATGTGCTGCTGATGCGCACCATGAGCAAGTTCGGATTGGCCGGCGTGCGCATCGGCTACCTGGTCGGCGCGCAGCCCTTGATCGCCGAGATCGACAAGCTGCGTGCGCCCTACAACATCAGCGTGCTCAATGCCGAATGCGCGCTGTTCGCGCTCGAACACGGCGATGTTTTTGCCGCCCAGGCCCGAGACATCGTGGCCCAGCGCAGCGCGCTGCTGGAGTCGCTGGCGGCCTTTGCGGGGTTGCGCGCCTTCGCGAGCGAGGCCAACATGGTCCTGATTCGGCTGGAGTCCGGTTCGGCCCTGGGCGAACGCGCTGCGGACACTGTGTTTGCACGGATGCGTGCGCGCGGCGTGCTGGTAAAAAATGTGTCTGCGATGCACCCATTGCTGGCCAACTGCCTGCGCCTGACGGTGGGTACCGAGGAAGAAAACCGTGCCATGCTGGCAGCTCTGAAGGAGTCCCTGTGAACCATATGTCCCCGGCGCTCACCCCACCACGCGTGGCCGAAGTCACGCGCCACACCGCCGAGACCCGCATCACGGTGCGGGTGAACCTGGACGGTAGCGGCAAGGCGAATCTGCACACGGGAATCGGGTTTTTCGACCACATGCTCGACCAGATAGCGCGCCACGGGCTGATCGACCTCGACATCCGCGCCGAAGGCGACCTGCATATCGACGGTCACCATACGGTCGAAGACGTGGGAATCACCTTCGGACAGGCGGTGCACCAGGCGGTTGGCGACAAGAAGGGAATCCGCCGCTATGGACACGCCTATGTGCCACTCGACGAGGCGCTCAGCCGGGTGGTGATCGATTTCTCGGGGCGCCCGGGAATGGCTATGAACGTTCCCTTTAAGAGTGGAATGATCGGCAGCTTCGACAGCCAGCTTGCGCACGAGTTCTTCCAGGGTTTTGTCAACCATGCTTTCGTCACGCTGCACATTGATAACCTGCGCGGCGAAAATGCGCACCACCAGGCCGAGACGGTCTTCAAGGCATTCGCCCGTGCCCTGCGTGCGGCGCTGGAAATCGACCCGCGCTCGGCGGGAAGTATCCCGTCGACAAAGGGCTCGCTGTGATGCCCGGACCGGGTTTGCGGCCCACAGCCGGCGGCACTGGCTGTTAGCGATGCGCAGCGGGAGCGTCGCCGTGGTTGACTATGGAATGGGCAACCTGCGATCGGTGTCGCAGGCGGTTCAGGCCGCCGCGGCCGACGCCGGCTGCGAGGTGCTCGTGACCTCCGAACCCGATCAGGTCCGGGCGGCGGAGCGGGTGATTCTGCCGGGACAGGGCGCCATCGCCGACTGCATGCGCGAACTGCGCGCGTCCGGCCTGATCGAATCGGTCCTTGAAGCGGCCGCGTGTAAGCCGCTATTGGGCGTCTGCGTCGGCATGCAGATGCTGCTCGACCACAGCCAGGAGGGGCTGCGCGGCGATGGTGGCCGGGGAACCGCCGGCCTGGGGCTGATACCTG
>CAISIP010000576.1 GCA_903885415.1 uncultured beta proteobacterium | reverse complement strand
GGCAAGACCGAGGTGGCCCTGCGCGCCGCCTTCATTGCGGTCACCGGCGGCAAGCAGGTTGCGTTCTTGGCACCGACCACCTTGCTGGCCGAGCAGCATTACCAGACGCTGGTCGACCGCTTTGGCAAGTGGCCGGTCAAGGTGGCCGAGATGAGCCGCTTCAGGTCGGGCAAGGAAATCAGCGCTGCGGTTCGCGGCTTGGCCGACGGTACGATCGATATCGTCATCGGCACGCACAAACTGCTCAGCCAAGATACCAAATTTCAGAACCTCGGTCTGCTGATCATTGACGAGGAACACCGCTTTGGCGTTCGCCACAAGGAAGCAATGAAGGCGCTGCGCGCTGAGGTGGACGTGCTAACGCTGACCGCGACGCCGATTCCGCGAACGCTGGGAATGGCGCTCGAGGGCCTGCGCGACCTCAGCGTGATCGCCACGGCGCCGCAGCGCCGACTGGCGATCAAGACCTTTGTCAGGACCGAGGGCAGCGGCGTTATCCGCGAAGCGGTGTTGCGAGAACTCAAGCGTGGCGGGCAGGTCTATTTCCTGCACAACGAAGTGGAAACCATCGAAAACCGGCGCGCGCAGCTCGAGGAATTGCTGCCCGAGGCGCGCATCGCGGTCGCGCACGGGCAGTTGCCCGAACGTGCGCTCGAACGGGTGATGCGCGACTTCATCGCGCAGCGCTACAACCTGCTGCTGTGCTCGACCATCATCGAAACCGGCATCGACGTACCCAGCGCCAATACCATCGTCATGAGCCGCGCCGACAAGTTCGGTCTGGCGCAGTTACACCAGTTGCGTGGCCGGGTAGGCCGCAGCCACCACCAGGCCTACGCTTACCTGATGGTTCCCGACGTGGAAGGGCTGACCAAGCAGGCCAGCCAGCGCCTAGAAGCGATTCAACAGATGGAGGAGCTGGGTTCGGGCTTTTACCTGGCGATGCACGACCTGGAGATACGGGGTGCGGGCGAGGTGCTGGGGGAAAACCAGAGCGGAAATATTCTGGAGATCGGCTTTCAGCTGTACAACGAAATGCTCGCTGAAGCGGTCCGCTCACTCAAGGCTGGCAAGGAGCCCGACCTGCTATCGCCCCTTTCGGTCACCACCGACATCAACCTGCACGCGCCCGCCTTGCTGCCGAGCGACTACTGCGGCGACGTGCACTTGCGACTGAGCTTTTACAAGAAGCTGGCGACGGCCAAGAACACCGAGCAAATCGACGCACTCCTGGAGGAGCTTGTAGACCGCTTCGGCAAGCTGCCGGCTCAGGCCCAGAACCTGGTCGATGTGCACCGGCTGCGCGTGATCGCCAGGCCCTACGGCGTGGTCAAAGTAGACGCGGCACCGGGCGCTACGACGATCACCTTTCGCAAGGATGCGCCGGTGGACCCCCTGCGCATCATCGAACTGGTCCGTAAGAGCCGCCACATCAAACTGGTCGGCAACGAGAAACTTCGGATCGAACGCGAGCTGCTGGAGCCGCGCGACCGCGCCCACATGGTGCGCGACGTCCTGCGCGGACTGGGACAACCCGTTCCCGAACCCACCGGGGTTACGGCGTGAGCGAGGCTGAGTCCGTGCCGGTGACAGGACGACAGTTCGCCCCTGGCCTGCTGATCCGTGGGGTGGCGCCCCCGCTGGCGCTGGGTGACTTTGGTCTGATTGCCTTCGACATGGACTCCACGCTGATCAACATCGAGTGCGTGGACGAAGTCGCCGCTGCCGCGGGTCGCAAGCAGGAGGTTGCGGCGATCACCGAAGCCGCCATGCGTGGAGACATCGCCGACTACAAGCACAGCCTGCGTCAGCGGGTGGCATTGCTGCGGGGGGTGGGACTCGACTGTCTGGAAAAGATCTACGCCGAACGTCTGCAGTTGAACCCGGGCGCACAGGCGCTGGCCAGCGCCTGCAAGGCCGCAGGCATGAAGATGCTGCTGGTAAGCGGTGGCTTCTCCTTCTTCACCGACCGGATCTGCGAGCAGTTGGGCATCGATTACGCCCGCTCCAATGTGCTGGAGATTGAAGGCGGCAGGCTCACCGGCCGGATGGTCGACCAACCGTGGGGCGACATATGCGACGGCGAGGAAAAAAAGCGCAGGCTGCTG
>CAISIP010000575.1 GCA_903885415.1 uncultured beta proteobacterium | reverse complement strand
GCCGGTGCCGCCTGCGAACAGGGTGGACACGGTGGGCAATGAACCTGCAGCCACGGTGGTCGAGATCGCCGGTGGGCTGCGATTTCCGGAGGGTCCGATCGCGCTGCCGGACGGCGATGTGCTGCTGGTCGAGATTGCCCGTGGGACCTTGACGCGTGTGGCCCCTTCAGGCACGACCACCGTGGTGGCCAGCCTCGGCGGTGGCCCCAACGGCGCCGCGATCGGCCCGGATGGTGCCTGCTACGTATGCAACAACGGCGGCTTTCGCTGGCAGGGGGATGCCTTGTTCGCGTTGCGCCCGGCCGGCCAGGCCGAGGACTACCGAGGCGGCAGCATCCAGCGCGTGGATCTGCAGACCGGTGTGTTCCGCACGCTCTACAGCAAGGTCGACGGACGCGACCTGTCGGCACCGAACGACATCGTGTTCGATCGGCAAGGCGGCTTCTGGTTCACCGATCCCGGGACCAGGCGCGCTCGCCAGGAGGACCGCGGCGCGGTGTACTACGCCACGATTGACGGCAACTCCATCACCGAAGCGATCTTTCCGATGCACCACCCCAACGGGATCGGCCTGTCGCCCGACGAAAGGACGCTGTATGTGTCCGAAACCCAGACCGGCAGGGTCTGGGCTTTTGACATCACCGGCCCGGGGCAAGTGGCCAGAAAGCCGGAGTATCCCAATGGTGGTGCCCTTTTGGCGGGGCTGCCCGGCTTCGAATTGCTCGACAGCCTGGCGGTGGACGGGGCCGGGAACGTCTGTGTAGCAAGTCCCTATCGCGGGGCGATCGTCGTCATCTCCCCGGCCGGCCATGTGCTGCGTTACGTCGAGATGCCCGATCGGCTGCCGACCAATATCTGTTTCGGGGGCCCCGACCTGACGACCGCGTATGTGACGCTGTGCCAGCACGGAACGCTGGCACGCTTTGCGTGGCCGGAGCCCGGATTGCCCTTGAACTTCCTTACCACTTAGAAGCATGGGGCCATGGGCAAATGCCCATGAACCAGACAGACCTCACACGGGCTCCAGCTCGAGTACGCCGGACCAGCGCAACACCCGCGCATCGTCGCCATCGTAGGGCGTGGCGCGGTGCATCGTCCAGCGGTCGTCCCACATGACGAGGTCATCAGGCGCCCATTTGTGCGCGTACACGAAGCAGCGCTGCGTGGCGTGTTCGGTCAGTTCCTCGATGAGCGCGCGCCCGGTGTCCACCGGCAGGCCGATGATGTGCGAGGCATGGCTGGCAAGGTACAGCGACTTTCGGCCTGTGAGCGGATTGGTCCGCACCAGCGGATGGACCACAGGCGGGCGCTTCTTGAAGGCATCCTCGGCCCAGTCGGCCACCTTCATGCCCATCTTGGAGCGCGAATAGAAGATGCTGTGCTCCACCTTCATGCCGTCGATCTCGGCCTTGCGGGCCGCACTGAGCGCATCGTAGGCGGCGCGCATGTCCGCATATTCGGTATCCGGTGGCACGGCGGGCAAGCGGCGGGCGGAAAGCGCTGTCAGCCGGATCGGCGGCTGCGCCTGGGACCCGTCGGTGTGCCAGAGCAGATTGGCGCGCAGGTACATCCCGCGCGCGCTGTTGGGGTCGAGCTTGCCGCCGTCGTCCTCCACGGTCGAAACGTCGAAGAAGTGCGGATGGGCGCTCTTGGCCGTCTTCAATTCCTCCAGCTTGACCTCCGAAGGCGGGCCAAAGCGCTCTATGAGCGCCTGCTGCTGGTCGTCGTTCATCGGCATGGCGCGGAACACCAGCACGCCTTCCTGCGCCAATGCGTGTTCGATCGCGTCAACCTCGGCAGCGCAGAGGGGATGCCGCACGTCAACGCCGCCAGCCAGCGCAGCAAAGGTATTTCCCAATCGGGTGATCTTCATGGTGACGTCGTCCTTTACCATCCGGCCCTGGTGAGGCTGCAGT
>CAISIP010000574.1 GCA_903885415.1 uncultured beta proteobacterium | reverse complement strand
GCGCGGTCTGAACTTCCGGCTGGGGACCATCCGCAGTGACCTGCAACCCGCGCAGGTGATAGATGCGTTGCACACTGGCCGGCTGCGGCCGATCGGCGCGATGGCCGAGCCTAGCGTGGACGATGTGCTCGCGTGCAGCCACATCGTCGGGCAGTGCGGAACCGAAACGCTCACGCGCGCACTGCACAACGGACCCGACGTGCTGATCGCCGGGCGCTGCTGCGACACCGCCATTTTTGCAGCGCTGCCCGAGATGCTCGGCTACCCGGTGGCGCTGTGCCTGCAGATGGCCAAGATCATCGAATGCACCTCGCTGTGCTGCAGCCCGGGCGGACGCGACGCGATGCTGGCCGAGCTCGACATGGACGGCTTCACGCTCGAGAGCATGAACCCGGATGCGCACGCCACGCCGGCTTCGGTGGCAGCGCACGCGCTATACGAACAGGCCGACCCCTTCGAGGTCGAAGAGCCCACCGGAACGCTGCTGCTGCGCGGCGCGCGCTACCACGCACTCGACGCCCACCGCACCCGCGTCAGCGGCGCACAGTTCCGCGCCCGGCCGATACCGACGCTCAAGATTGAAGGCGCAGCGCTGCTAGGTGCGCGCTGCGTGCTGATCGCCGGCGTGGCCGATCCGGTGCTGCTGGCGCAGTTGCCGCAAGTGATCGACGCGGTGCAGCAGCGGGTACGCCAACTGCTGCCCGGCGACTGGTCGCTGCACCCGCATATCTATGGACAGGGCGCCGTGCGCACCCTGCCCGCGCAGCAGCACAGCGCGCACGAGGCCGGTCTGGTGATCGAGTGCATTGCCCCCAGCGCCGCACTCGCGCGAACGGTGGCCGGGGTTTTTAAGCAAAACCTGCTGCACCATGCCTATGCGGGGCGACTGTGCACCGCAGGCAACCTGGCTTTTGCTTTCACACCGAGCGAGCTCGACGCCAACGATGCCTACCGCTTTGTCCTGTACCACGTGATGCACGACGCGCCGATGAAGCAGATTTTTCAGCTCCACAGCGTCGACCTGCGCGGCGCAGCGCTGCACTGACCGCTCTTTGCGTGGCTGCCTCGCTCCCGCTTCCCAAGTACCACCAAGTCTATCTGGTGCTGCGCGAGCAGTTGCAGGAGGGGTCGTTTGCAGCCGGCCTGCCGTCCGAGCTCGCGCTGAGCCGGCAGTTCGGCGCCGGCCGTGTGACGGTACGTCGCGCGCTCGAACAACTTTCTCTGGAAGGCCTGATCATCCGCCAAGCCGGCCGCGGGACCCGGCCCGCCCAAGGCGCGGTCGCCGGGTCGTGCGGGCCGATGGCCCGCACAGCGCGTTCGCGTCCGACCAGGCTGAGCGGGCTGCTCGAGAATATCGTCAGCGCCAGCCTGCGCACCTCGGTCAGGGTGCTGGAGTGGCGCAGCATCAGCGCGTCGCAAAGCGTCGCCGACGCGCTGCAGATCGCGCCAGGCGCCAAGGTTCGTAAAGGCGTGCGGCTGCGCAGCCTGCCAGACGGCCCGCTGTCGCACATCACGACCTATGTGCCGGAGGACTTGGCACGCCATTTCGGCCGCAACGACCTGGCGAAAAAGCCGATCCTGCGTCTGCTCGAGGAATTCGGCGTCGAACTCGGCCGCGCGCAGCAGACCCTGTCGGCACGGCAGGCTGACGCTGCGGTCGCTGGGCGGCTGGCGGTGCCGGTGGGCGCCGCGCTGCTGGCGGTGCGCCGCGTGGTCTACGACCGTGCCGACCGCCCGGTCCAGTGGCTGCACGGCCTGTACCGGCCCGACCGGTACGAGTACCAGATGGACATCTCGCAGGTCGGCAGCAGCAACGCCACCATCTCGGTCCATGAAACCCTGTCGGGCTGACAGGCCAGGCCCCATAACCCGGCTCTTCGCCCTCCACCCATCGGCAACCTGCGCATGACCCCTACCGCTCCCCCCCCGCGCACACTGGCGCAAAAACTGATAGCCCGCGCGGCAGGCAAGCAGCGTGTCGCGGTGGGCGAGATCGTCAACTGCAAGGTCGACCTGGCGATGTTCCACGACTCCTCGGGTCCGCGCCGGCTCAAGCCAATGCTTGACGCGCTCGGCGCAACGATCTGGGACAAGTCGAAGGTGGTGCTGGTGATGGACCACTATGTGCCTGAACAAGACGACGACGCGCGGCGCATCGTTCGCATCGCGCGCGACTGGGCCCGCGAGCAGCAGCTGCCGCATGTCTACGACAGCATCGGCATCTGCCATGTGGTGTTACCGCAAAAAGGCCATATCCGCCCGGGACTGTTCTGCGTCGGCGGAGACTCGCACTCGCCCACCGGCGGCGCATTTGGCGCCTACATGTTCGGCATCGGCAGCACCGAGATGCTCGGCGTGATGGTCACCGGCGAGCTGTGGGTGCGTGTTCCGCAGACGCTGCGTATGCACTGGCGCAACCGGCTCTGCGCCGGCCTGAGCGCCAAGGATATGGCGCTGCACATGATTGCTCGCTTTGGCATGAACGGCGCCGACTACCAGGCGGTCGAGTTCTGCGGATCCGCAGTGCAGGCGCTGTCCATGGCGGAACGCATGACCTTGTCGAACATGAGCGCCGAGATGGGCGCGCAGGCCGGTCTGATCGCACCCGATCAGACCACCTTGGACTGGCTTGCGTCCTGCGGCGGCGCCGATGCACCAACCGGGCAATGGCACAGCGATGATGGCGCCGAGTCGATTGAGCATGCTTTCGACGCGGCTGCGCTCGCGCCGCAGGTAGCGGCACCGCACAGCCCGGCCAACACCCGCAGCGTGCAGGACTACGCGGGCGTGCGGGTCGACGTCGCCTACATCGGCGCTTGCACGGGCGCCAAACTCGACGACCTGCGTGCCGCCGCGCAGGTGCTGCGCGGACGGCGTGCCGCCGCGGGTGTTCGCCTGCTGGTGGCACCTGCCAGCGCGCAGGACCAGCAGGCGGCGCAGGACGAGGGCGTGTTGCAGGTGCTGCTCGACGCCGGCGCCGAGTTGCTGTCCACCGGTTGCGGCGCCTGCGCCGGCTACGGCGGCGTGATGCCGGCGGGGGCCAATGTCGTATCGACCACGGCGCGGAACTTCCAGGGACGCATGGGCCCGGCCAGCACCCAGGTTTACCTGGCTTCTCCCTACACCGTGGCCGCGTCGGCGCTGCGGGGCAGCATCAGTGACCCGCGCGAGGTGCTGGCATGACCCCGGCGCGCCCTGCTCCACTCTGCGCGGGCCTTGCAGCATGAGCGCGCACCGGGTATGGCGATTCGACTCCGACATCGACACCGACGTGCTTGCACCGGGCGCCTACATGAAACTGCCGGTAGAAGCCATCGCGCCGCACTGCCTGGAATCGGTGCGGCCCGAGTTTGCCGCCGGTGTGCGGCCCGGTGACGTGATCGCGGCGGGGCCCAATTTCGGCATCGGATCATCGCGCGAACAGGCCGCAGCGGTGCTGGTGCACCTGGGCCTGCGCGCGGTGATCGCACCGTCGTTCAGCGGCCTATTTTTCCGCAACGCCTTCAACCTCGGACTGCTGCTGTTGACGGCGCCCGAGGCACCGACGCTGCGTGAGGGCGAACCGATAACGCTCGACCTGCAGGCACTGCGCATCACCAGCGCCGACGGGCGGATTCTGACCTGCGCGCCGGTACCCGGATTTCTGCTGGATATGGTCGCCGCCGGCGGACTGTTGAACCAGCTTCGGAAAAAAATGGAGCCCAAACCATGAACCCATTGCGGATCCGGCGCGCCGGGCAGATGCCGGCCTCGCCCCAGGTGCAAGTCGCCATCGTCGGCGCCGGCGCCTGCGGTCTGACGGCAGCGATACGACTGCGCGACGCCGGGGTCGAATGCGTGCTGCTCGAGCGCGACGCCATCCCCAGCGGCTCGACGGCGCTGTCCTCCGGCTTCATACCGGCTGCGGGAACCCGGCTGCAGCAGTCGCTCGGTATCGACGACAGCCCCACCGCCTTTGCGCAGGACATACAGGCCAAGGCGCACGGCAACGCGGCGGCGCACCTGGTCGGTCCCTATACCCAAGCGGTCGCACAGGCCGTCGACGCGCTCGAGCGCCATGGGCTCGTGTTCGAAGTGCTCGACGGCTTCCTGTACCCTGGACACCGGGTACGGCGCATGCACGCGGTCCCCGAACACACCGGCGCGGCGCTGATGGTGCAACTCGAACGTGCGGCGACGACGGCCGGCGCCGACATCCTGTGCAGCGCCCTGGTGCGCGAACTCTGGGTCGACGCCAACGACCGGGTGCTGGGGCTGGGCTACCAACGGCCGGACAACAGCATCGAGACCCTGGCCTGCGACACGCTGGTTCTGGCGTGCAACGGCTTTGGCGGCAACCCGCAGATGGTCCACGAGCTGCTGCCGCAGATGCGCGAGGCGATCTTCGCCGGCCACGCCGGCAACGATGGCAGCGCCGTCGCCTGGGGCCGACAGCTCGGCGCGCGGCTGGCCGACCTGGGCGGCTACCAGGGACACGGGTCCTGGGCGGTGCCGCAGGGGGCTTTGATCAGTTGGGCTGTCATGATGCAAGGCGCGGTGCAGATTAACGCGGACGGCGCGCGCTTTCACGATGAGACGCAGGGCTATTCGGAGGCAGCGGTCCATGTGCTCGCGCAGCCTGGAGGCATCGCCTGGAATGTATTCGATGCGCCGCTGCTGGAGATGGCGCGTGGCTTTCCCGACTTCAACCAAGCCGAGCAGGCCGGCGCATTGAAGTCGGCCCCCGACCAGGCGGCACTGGCGCGGCTCATAGGCTGCGACGCGGCCGCGCTGCACACCGCCCTGGCTGAGGTGCGGCCGGGGCTGCCCGACGGCTTTGGCCGGGTCTTCAAGCGCGCGCTGGCTGCACCTTACTACGCAGTCAAGGTGACCGGCGCACTGTTCCACACCCAGGGCGGCCTCGATATCGACGCGCATTGCCATGTGCTGAAGCACGACGGAACCCCCTTCGCGAACCTGCTGGCCGCCGGTGGCGCCGCGCGCGGTGTGTCAGGCAACGCGGTATGGGGCTACCTGTCGGGCAACGGTCTGCTCAGCGCGCTGGGCGGGGGTTGGATCGCCGCCGGCAGCGCCGCTGCAATGACTGCGCGCTGAAGCCGCCCGCCCCCAAGCCCTAGCGCGCAACGATCTAACTGCTGAACCAGAAAGCGCCTGTGAAAGACCAACTGCCCATCCGCCTGCGTCAACCGCAGGTACTGCTTGCACCCGGCGTCTACGACGCCTTGACCGCGCTGGTCGCCGAACAGGCCGGCTTCGAGGCGCTGTACCTTTCGGGTGCGTCGATCGCCTATACCCGGCTCGGACGCTCGGACGTGGGACTGACCACCTTCTCCGAGGTGCAGGACACGCTCGCGCGCATCACCGAGCGGGTCACTGTGCCGGTCATCGTCGACGCCGACACCGGCTTCGGAAACGCCATCAATGTCCAGCGCACGGTGCGCGGCTTCGAGCGTGCCGGCGCCGCGATGCTGCAACTGGAAGACCAAGCCTTCCCAAAACGCTGCGGCCATCTTGACGGCAAGACCGTGGTGTCGAGCGCCGAGATGTGCGGCAAGCTGCGCGCCGCCCTCGACGCGCGCCACAGCCAGGCCACGCTCATCCTCGCGCGCACCGACGCGCTCGCCATCGAGGGGCTGGAGGCGGCGCTCGACCGCGCCGAAGCCTATCTGGAATGCGGCGTCGACGCGCTGTTCATCGAGGCACTGCGAAGCCCACAGCAGATGGATATCGCCTGCAAGCGATTTGCCCACCGCATTCCCCTGCTCGCGAATATGGTCGAGGGCGGCAAAACGCCGGTGCAAAGTGCGCAGTTACTGGGTGAGCGCGGCTTCCGGATCGTGATTTTCCCCGGCGGTACCGCACGCGCCGTCGCCCACACGCTGCAGGCCTACTACCGGTCGCTGTACACCCACCAGACGACCGTGCCGATGCAGCCATCGATGCTCGACTTCGACCAACTCAACGCCCTGATCGGCACGCCGGAGTTGCTGGCGCTGGGGCAGCGCTACGCGGCCAGCCCCGAGACCGCGCCAGACTGAACGCAAGCGCATCGCATGGGCCGGGGCCCGGTCAACCAGCGCCCCATCCGCAATGGCTTAACACAAGTCAAGTCCAGGATTGCCGCCGCGCTTACAGTGAAGCCGGTTCACCAAACCGGTGGAACATAGGACTTGCGATGAAAATCCGCTTTCTGGGCGCCGCGCGCGAAGTGACCGGTTCGTGCTATTTGATCGAGATGGAGCGCTGCCGCTTTCTGGTCGATTGCGGCATGGTGCAGGGGGGACGCGATGCGGTGGACCGCAACCACCACGCTTTTGACTTCGATCCGCGTGCTATCGACTTCGTGTTGCTGACGCATGCCCACATCGACCACAGCGGACTGCTGCCCAAGCTGGCCCTGGCCGGATTCGGTGGCCCGATCTACACCACCCGTGCCACAGCCGACCTGCTCGGCGTGATGCTGCCCGACAGCGGCCACATCCAGGAGGTCGAGGCAGACCGGGCGACACGCCGGCACCGCAGTAACGCAGCCGGGCCGATCTACACGGTGCGCGACGCAAAAGATTCGCTGGCGCAGCTCCAGCCCGTCGACTACGAAAAGCGGTTTTCGCCGCATCCGGAGGTGGACTGTTGCTTCAGGGATGCCGGCCATATCCTGGGCTCGGCGATCATCGAGCTGTGGCTGACCGAAGGCGCGCGCAGCTGCAAGCTGGTGGCCTCCGGCGATCTGGGGCAGCCCGGGCGCCCGATCCTGCGAGACCCCATCCGTATCGAGCAGGCCGATGTGCTGCTGATTGAATCGACCTATGGCGACCGCAACCACAAGGACCTGCCCGCCACCCTGGACGAACTCGCGCAGGTCGTCGAGACTACCCTCCAGCGCAAGGGCAACGTGATCGTTCCAGCCTTCGCGGTCGGCCGCACGCAGGAGTTGCTCTACCACCTGCACCAGCTCACCGAACAGGGTCGCCTGCGCGACTTGAACATCTATGTCGACTCGCCGATGGCGACGGCCGTGACGAAAATCACGCGCAGCCATTTCGAGCTGTTCGACACCGAGGCCCGCCGTCTGCGCCAGTGGCAGGCGCAGACGCACCCGAGTCGGCTACCGAAGCTGCACTTTGTCGCCGATGTCGCCGAGTCCAAAGCGCTGAACCAGGTGCGCTCGGGCGCCATCATCATCTCGGCCAGCGGCATGTGCGATGCGGGCCGCATCAAGCACCATTTACGGCACAACCTGGGGCGGCCCGAGTGCAGCGTGCTGATCACCGGCTTTCAGGCCGGCGGCACACTGGGAAGGCGACTGGTCGACGGGGACAAGCAGGTGCGCATATTCGGCGAAGAGCTGGCGGTGCGTGCGTCGATCCACACCCTGGGCGGATTTTCGGCGCATGCCGATCAGCAGGCGCTGCTGGACTGGGCTGGCGGATTCCTGCGGCCACCGGGTCGAAGCTTCGTTGTGCACGGCGAAGCCGCTGCGGCCGACAGCCTGGCGCAGCAGTTGCGAACCCGGCTGAACTGGACGGTCGACATGCCGCAACGTGGCCAGAGCTTCACCCTATGACCCGTGCCGACACCGCCCATGCGGACCTGCTCGCGGCCATTGTTTCGGATCCTTCCTACAGCCTGGCCCAGTACGACCATGCTCTGCTGGAAGACGACGATTCGCGACCGATTCGCTTGCAGCTCGAACTGCTCAAACCCGAACGCTATTTGCAGCGTCACAAGATCGGATCCACGGTGGTGGTGTTTGGCAGCTCGCGCGTTCGCCCACCAGAACAGGCCACCCAGACGCTACAGGATCTGGAGCAGCAAGACAGGCTGCATCCGGGCGACCCGCAACGGGAACAGGCGCTGCAGCGGGCGCGTCAGCAACTGCGCCAGTCGCGCGATTACGAAGAGGCCAGACGTTTTTCCGAGATCGTATCGCGCCGTTTCCAGTCGCAGGGGCGAAGGGATTTCGTCGTACTCACGGGCGGCGGACCCGGCATCATGGAAGCAGCCAACCGGGGCGCTTTCGACGCCGGGGCGCGTAGCATCGGCCTGAACATCACGCTGGACAAAGAGCAGGCGCCGAATCCGTACATCACGCCAGGGCTGTGCTTCCAATTCCGCTATTTTGGCTTGCGTAAGATGCACTTCCTCATGCGCGCCCGCGCGCTGGTCGTCTTTCCGGGGGGCTTCGGCACGATGGACGAACTGTTTGAGGTGCTCACCCTGATACAGACCGGCAAGGTACGCCCGGTTCCGGTGGTGCTGGTGGGCGCTGCCTTCTGGCGCAAGGCGATCGACTTCGAGTTCTTG
>CAISIP010000573.1 GCA_903885415.1 uncultured beta proteobacterium | reverse complement strand
GGTCGGCTACCGGCGCAACTGCAACGGCAAGTGAACAAGGCCACACGCGCACGCAGAAAAAGGTTTCGCACCTCGCCCCCCACCAGCACGACGCTTGGCAAGCAGCCTGTTGGTTCGAACCGATTAAGAACGAATCCGACTGCTGCCCGGCACGCCGAGATCCGGGTGCAGTTTGCCCGCAACGTACCAAGCTCCGAACAGCGCCAGCCCACCGGCGGCGAAGGCGCCCGCCACCGGCGTGAACTGCAACACCACCCACACCAGCGCCGGACTCAGTATCCCTGAGACATCGCGAAAGCTGGAGTAAACCACCGACATGTCCGCGCGCTGCGAGGGCTTCACCGACATCATGAAGGGAAGACCGCCAGCCACATCGAGCAGCAACAGTGAATAGGCACCCAAAATCATCAGCGCCACAGTCACCCACGGTAGCGGCGAAGCCAGCGCAGCGAGCGTGAAGCAGACGGCCGACAACAGAAAACCAGTGCGTACTGCCTCACGTACCGAACGGCGTTGCATCCAACTCAACAGCAAGGGCGCCAGAAACTGACCCCCGCTAGCCAGTGAAGCAGCAATGCCGCCAACCTGCTCGCCAAGCCCGCTTTGAATCGCGAAGATGCCGACATACACAAAGTAAATCCACCATCCGCAGGACCGAACGACTGGAAAGAACCAGCCCGCGACCAGCCTTGGCTGGAAGAAGAAGCTTCGAAGGTGCGAGAAGGGATTGGCGTCGGAGCTTCGCAGGCTACCGATCACCAGCCCATTTCCAAGACGCAAGTACCAAAGGGTGGTGAGCATCGCGCTGGCACCCCCGAGAACAATCAGGAAAGGCGCTCCGTGCCAGAACTGCAGCAACCACACGCCTAACACCGGACCCACGGTCCAACCGAGGCCGCCATACTGCAGGCGCAGCGTCTCCAGCCGACTGAAATCGGTCTTCGCCACATGGTCCAGCACATAGGCGTTGAAACAGACGAAGGCGATGGTGCTGGCCAGGGTGTGGCACAGCAGTGCCAGGGTGACGATTTTCCCTCCGGCTATACCCAGACACGCCGACACGCCATACAGCAAAATGCCCGCGGCATAGATGCGATTGCGGGCAATCCGACGCATCACCAGTGGCAGCGAAAAGGCAGTCAGCAGCGACAAAAGTCCGGCCAGAAAATAGAACTGGGCGACCGTGGACGCATCGCCCCATGCGCGGTACATCAGCAGCGGGTACAGGGAGAGGGCACTGCCGCGCACCACCGCCTCGAGCCCCCCAATAAAAGAAAACACATGCACCCCGGGCTTGGCGCCGGGCAGAAGAAACTTCGGCAGGCAGGCTCGCAGCAACTTGGACAGAGAACTCGATGGCACCCTTCCAGTATCCCATCTATCGCCAGCCCTCAGCCGTCGGGCCGCCAGGCCGTGGCTCTACAGAACCCCGCAGAATGCGCGCTCAGCGCCAGTCGCGAAAATGGGGGCGATGTCCCGGCCTGGGTCTCACCCAATAAGCAGGCGCCGCATAGTAGACGCTGTAGGCCGGTGGTGGCAGAACGGCAAAACCGGTCTGGCTCGCGTCGGGTAGTAGCATCAGCGGGGCGGGTACCGCGGCCCAGGCAGAGGCACCGCCGAACGGCGCATCCTGCACCACCAGCGGCGGCGCCGCGAAGACAGCCGGCGCGACGGCTGCAGCGACCGGCGGCGAGCGCATGGCGTCCAGGGGAGCCACCTGAACGGTCACAAACGGACCCGGGTCGCTGGCCATGGCGACCCGGTACTGTTTGCCAGCGAACTCGTAGGCTACGCTGTAATGGTCGATCCGGTTTTGGCGGGTCATCTGGGTGGCGCAGTTTTGCACCGTCCGGGCGTGCGTGGCGCCCTCTTCCATCCTGTCGCCCAGTGCAGCCCCGCCAACCAGCCCCAGCGCCGTTGCCGCAGCCCTGCCGCTGCCCTGCCCGACGCTGTTGCCGATCACCCCGCCCGCAATCGCACCCATCACCGCACCGACGCCCGACTTCTGGTCGGGCACCATCACCTGCGAGGTCGAGCAGACGCGCTCCGGCACGGTAACGGCCTTCCACACCGGCACGCTGGAGATGACGCGGGCCTGCTCCTGCGCCAATGCGATGCTGGGCGCCATGACGACCAGGGCCATCGCGCTGATTCGGGTAAACGACGAATGCATGCCTCGACCTCCAAGTTGACTGCAAAAAACCGAAAAGAAAAACCCCTCCCTGACTAAACGCAATATGGCGTGGCGCGGTTGACAGGTCTGCGGTTGATCCCAAAAAGCCCCCGGAACAAGGCTTCTGGCTGCGCGGAGCAGCGGCCAAGCAGCGTCCCGTTCAGGCCGCAGCTTGCATGTAGCCGTATCGCAGATTGCTCCTGCCCTGCCCAGCAGGTCATACTCGGCACGCGCCAGCGCCGCCGGCATGAACTCGTCGCTCGACACCGATGGGGTCGGAATCGGCGAACAGAACCTGGCAGTTTCTGCGGGTATCAGCCGTTCAATTTCGTCGGCCGACAGCATGCCGACCTACTTGCAAGGGCCGGGTCAGGGCGTACCAAGGTAATCGCGTTTGCCAACGTCGACGCCGTTGTGGCGCAGAATGGCGTAGGTCATCGATGTATGGAAATAGATGTTGGGCACGGCATGGCCCAGCAGGAACTGCATGCCCTTGTAATGCGTTTCCTTGTCGCCACGCTTGACGATGATGTCCTTGTCCTCGGTGCCGTCGATCTGCCCGGCTTGAAATCCCTGCACAAACGCGACGGTCTTGGCAATCCTGGCCCTGAGTTCGGCGATGCTGTGCTCGTTGTCCTCGTAGGCGGGAATTTCGACTCCGGCGAGCCGGGCTACAACGCCCTTGGCCGTATCGCTGGCTATCTGCACCTGGCGCGTCATGTTCAGCATGTCGGGGTAGAGGCGGAATTCAAGCAGCGTTTTGGGGTCTAGTTTCTTGGCGTCTATGTGCGACTGCGCCTTGTCGAGCAGGTGGTCCAGGTTGTTGAGCGCATTGGCGAGGCGCGGAACGCTGGCTTTGTACATGGAAATGCTCATGGGGGTTCTCCAACTCTCTTTGAAAAATGGTTTGCGGACTTGCAGGCGCATCATAGCGAACGCGCCATGTTGCGCAGCTTACTCTGCCGCGGCCTCGCGCCAGTCGGCCTAGAATTTGAGCCTAACTGTCTGGAGCTGCGACCATGCTGGCGAATGCGTTGATGAAACTTCTCAAGCCGATGCCATTTTCGAAAACACGCATCGGTGACCAACTGCCTGGCCGACTCCTGACCGCCTTGGCCTTTATTCTGGCCACAGGCGGCGCGCCTGCCCAGGAGGTTTTTCCATCGCGACCGATACAGATCGTGGTGCCGCAGGCGCCCAGCGGCGCGGCCGACCTGCACGCCCGGCTGCTGGCGCAGGGAATGGAACGGCTGCTTCGGCAGCCGGTGGTGGTGGTCAACAAGCCAGGGGCCGGAAGCGTCATCGGTTCGCAATTCGTCGCCAATGGACGCGCCGATGGCTACACCCTGCTGGTCGCCATGCCGAGCTTTTTCATTACGCCGCAGGTCGACCAGCTTTTCGGCAACGCGCCGAAATTCAGACCCGAGCAGTTCACGCCCATCGCGCGATTAAGTGCCGAGCCACTGGTGCTCGTGGTCAACGCGTCCAAGCCATGGAAGTCCGTCGCCGATCTGCTCGCCGACGCGAAGCGCAGGCCCGGCGATCTCTCCTACAGCTCCTCGGGCCTTTACAGCGGACTGCACTTTCCGATGGAAATACTCGCCGCATCGGCCGGGGTCTCTCTCAAGCATGTACCGTACAGCGGTGCCGGCCCGGCGGTCGTCGCCTTGCTGGGATCGCATGTGGACGCCCTTGCCTCGGGGGCCGGCCCGGTGCTCAAGCACATCAAGTCCGGCGGCCTGCGGGCACTCGCCACCTGGGGCGACAAGCGACTGGAGGCCCTGCCGGATGTTCCAACGCTGAAGGAATCGGGGCTGGACGTCGAGTACTACTTGCAGGTGGGCATCGTCGCGCACAAAGATACGCCGGCAGCCGCCCTGAAGGTACTGCGCGAGGCGGTCCGCCTGGCGGTACGCGAGCCGGAATTCATCACCGGCATGGCCAGCCTTGGCACCGTGGTGTCATACATGGACGCCGGCGACTACCAGCAGACCCTTGGCAAAGACCTCAAGTTCATCGCAGAGACGCTGCAGCGTATCGGCAAGGTCGAATAAACCGGCAAGCGCCTGCCTGCTTCGTTCAGCGGATGCGGTCGAAATCGGCGCCATTCCTTTCGTCCACATAGACGGATGTTGCCCGCGGCAGGCTGCTGGCGAAACAACTGACCTCCACATTGGCCAGCGATTGCCCCTTTTGCAGCACCTCCACTGCACAACGTCCAAAAACGTTTTCTATGGTGGCCAGCACATTGCGCGCGTAGGCGCTTTCCAGCTTGCTGTCGAGAATCAGGTTGGCGATCATCAGGCCGTCGGGCTTAAGAACGCGCCGCGTTCCAGACCAGAATTCCCGCGTCACCAGATGGCTCGGGACAGCGTTGTGCGAACTGTAAACATCGACCAGCATGGCGTCAAAGCGTCGATCGCTGGTGGCGACGAAACGCCGTGCATCGTCGGCAATGAAGGCGCCACGCGCCGGCTCGCGCAGGAAATACGCCTCAGCCACAGCGCGGATCGCGGGATCTATGTCGACATAGGTGTAGTGGTTCAGAGGCTCCCGATGCGAGAGGGTGAATCCACCGGCCCCGAGCACCAAAATATCCTTTTCCTTGAAGCCCAGATCGTCCAGAAATATCTTGCGCACATGCTGTATGTACACAGCGTAATGGGGCGGCTGTGCATCGTCGATGGTAGAAGCCATCGATTGGTTGATCCAAAATGCGCGGCTATTGTCCTGGTCGGGCAGGTCCACCGCGCCGACACGGTATTCGGCGTAAGCGGTGTCCGCCGTCAGCACATGTTGATAATTCAAGACACCGGCAACGGTCGCAATCAGCACCGACAAGGCTATCGTCTTGCGGCTGCGCCGCGCCAGCATCAGCGTGCCGATAACCAGGCCCAGGCTGCAGACGAATACCGCGGCCGAAACGCCCATCCACTGCATCACCACCAGGGACAGACTGATAGAGCCTAAAAACGAGCCCAGCGTCGACCAGTAAAGCGCCATGCCACTGGCTTCCCCGGTGCGCGCGTGCTTCAACAGATTGGTCAGTATCGGAACCGTTTGCCCCAACAACCAGGCCAGCGGGCACAAGACAGCAGCGATAAAAACCATATAGGCCAGAGTCGCTGGCTGCAACTGGGCAAACAGCGCGTCGACCGTCACCCCGGCCAGTCCGACGCCGGCGATCGCGGCCGACAGCAGGAAATTGCGCGCCACCACGCTCAGATAGCTGGCAGACACCTTAGCGCCCGACGCATACCCGAGCGCGAGCGCGAGCAAAAAGAAACCGATGGTCGGCGCAGTAACGACGATGGAACTGCCCACATGCGGCACCAGACGCCGCAGCGCGATGACCTCGGCACCCAGCGAGCAGAAGCCCTCGATGAAGACAATGCTGTAAATCAGGAGCGTGGACATCGGCGGATTATCCGTCGGTGGACCGTCGGCAGGCGCTGGCGCGACCTGCTGCGCATGGCGGGCGCCCGCTATGATGGGTCGCCAGGCCCGTCCATGCGCCTCCTGGCCAAAGGCGACGCCCCAACTTCCACATAGCCCCGAGCAGCCTCCACCATGACAAAAATCCCCTATCTCCGATGTCTCGTACTCTGCCTGGCGGCGCCCGCACTGGTGGCGGCCTGCGGCGGTGGCAATGTCGTCGGCACAACCTGCCAGGCGATTTCAAGCGACGGCATCGGCGTGGTCGTCGGCTCCAATTTGCCGGGCGATCCGGCGCTTCCGGAAGCGGCATCGGGCTACCGTACCGGGCTCAAAGTCGTCTCCTCGCGCAGTTACATGGTGTCGAGCGCGAACGCATTCGCGAGCGCCGCGGGATGCGCGGTCCTGCGCAAAGGCGGCTCGGCCGCCGACGCCGCTGTCGCCGTGCAAGCCGTGCTCGGCCTGACCGTTCCCGAGGCGACTGGGCTGGGCTCGGGCGGATTCATCGTGTACTACGATGCGGCTTCGAAATCGGTGATGGCCTACGACGGCCGCGAATCGGCTCCTGCTGCTGCCACCGAAAACTATCTGCGCTACATCGACGACGACAGCGACAAAACCGCCCCGAAGCCGAACGCACGCGCGAGTGGTCGATCCATCGGAACGATCGGCGTGCCCCGCCTGATCGAAGCGGTGCAGAAAGACCATGGCAAGCTGGCTTGGAAGGATCTGTTTGGCGACGGTATATCGCTGGCGACCCATGGATTCAAGATCAGCGGGCGGCTGGCAGCCGCCATTGCGTCAAATGCCGCATCGCTCAAACGCGATCCCGAGGCGACAGCCTATTTCTTCAACGCC
>CAISIP010000572.1 GCA_903885415.1 uncultured beta proteobacterium | reverse complement strand
GGTGCGCGCAGGGCCGGTGCAGAATTCCTGCTGTTCCTGAACCCGGACTGTTTTTTCAAACCCAGCGCATTGGGCCGGTTGCTCGAGGCGCTGCGCGCCGACGAGCGGGTCGGTATGGTCGGCGGCTTGCTGGCGAACCCCGACGGCAGTGAGCAGGCCGGTGGCCGGCGCGCGGTTCCCACACCCTGGCGCTCCTTCGTACGCGCTTTCGGCCTGGTCCGCTTTTCCAATCGCTGGCCGCGGCTGTTCTTCGACCTGCACTTGCATAAGCAATCGTTGCCGCAGGAACCGATTGAGGTCGAGGCAATTTCGGGTGCCTGCATGATGGTCCGGCGCGAATCGGTGCTCGACGTGGGAGACTGGGACGAAGGCTATTTTCTGCACTGCGAGGACCTCGATTGGTGCATGCGTTTCCGGAAAAAGGGCTGGAAGATTTTGTTCGTCCCATCGGCGCGCATTACCCATGAGCTCGGCGTCTGTGGCCGCAGCCGGCCGGTTTTCGTCGAGTGGCATAAGCACAAGGGAATGGTGCGTTTTTACCGGAAGTTTTTTCGCCATCAATACCCTGGCCTGCTGATGCTGATGGTCAACGCCGGCGTGCTGCTGCGCTTCGTGGGGGTGGCTGCATTTCACGGCACCGTGGGCCTGGTGCGCACGCTGGGTTTTGGCGACACGGCACCGACCCGTCCGCCGCGCCTGGCCGCGGCGCGACTTGCGCCGGTGCGGGCGCAGCCGCTCGAGGGAAAGAGGGTTGGCGTGCTGGGTGCGAGCAGCTTTGTCGGCGCGCAATTGCTGCCGATGCTGCAGGAGGCGGGGTGCCAGATTACTGCTTTTTCGCGCCGGGCCGCTGCCCATGCCGTCGATGCCTTGGATTGGCGATCGCTGGACCCGGCTGCCGCGGTGGTGTTGCCGGTGGCTGGCGAAGACGCCATTGCACTGTGGGTGTGTGTGGCGCCGATCTGGATACTGCCGCAGCATTTTTCGCTGTTCGAAGCCCATGGTGCGCGCCGCATCGTCGTGCTCTCTTCGACCAGCCGCTTTACCAAGGACGACTCCAACGACCCCTCAGAACAGTTGCTGGCGCAGCAGTTTGTCGATGCGGAAAACCGCTTGCGCGAGTGGGCGCATGCGCGTGGTATCGACTGGGTCATCTTGCGCCCGACGCTGATTTACGGCATGGGCCAGGACAGGAATATTTCCGAGATTGCGCACTTCATCGCCCGCTTCGGTTTCTTCCCGCTTTTTGGCCAGGGCCGCGGGCTGCGCCAACCGGTGCACGCAAGCGATGTGGCCGCCGCGTGTTTCGCCGCGCTGCAGTCGCCGGGTGCGCAAAACCATGCTTACAACCTGTCAGGCGGCGAAGCGCTTGCTTATCGCGAGATGGTGTCCAGGATATTTGGCGCGCTGGGCCAGCCCCCGCGCTTTTTACGGGTGCCGCTGTGGTCCTTCAAGTTGGCGGTGCTGCTGCTGCGGCGCATTCCCCGCTACCGGAAATGGTCCTCCGCGATGGCCGAGCGCATGGGCCGCGACATGGTGTTCGACCACTCCGAAGCGGCGCATGATCTCGGATTCGCGCCCCGTGCATTCGATCTGCGGCCGATCGACGTTCCGGCGCGTTAGCGCTGGTGCAATCGACCCAGGCGCAATTGCTGCTCAGTCCGGTCGCAGCGCTTGGGGCCACTGGAATCGCGCGGGCTTCTTGTCGGCGAAGCGGCTGAATGCCTCCTTGGCGTAAGCGCTGGAAAATGCGGTGGCCTGGGCGGCGGCTTCGAGCTCCAGCACGCTGTCTAAGCTGCTTTGCAGCGAACTCTGCAGCGCGTCCTTGGTCATCGCGATGGCGGTCGGCGACGCGTTGGCAATCGCCCTTGCCATCGCCATCGCCCGCGCCATCAGGTCTTCGTGTGGAATGACTTCGAGTG
>CAISIP010000571.1 GCA_903885415.1 uncultured beta proteobacterium | reverse complement strand
ATCGGATCCGGCGATGGCCGCGGGTATGGCGCGGGACTGGATTGGCGTCGGGGCGGAAAAGCCCAGCCCGGCCACAGCGCGAATGAGTTCGGGGGAAAGTCCGAGGGATGAAAATGGCATGCGGGGTCCGGTCGGCGAGTGTAACGGTGCTGTCCCAAGGCTCGCGTTGGCGCACGCCGATGGACCGGTCGAAGAACCCCTAGAATGCTGTGCTTTGCCGGACCGTCCTTGGCGCGCCAACCGGTGCCTCACCGGATGGATCATGGGGCCGCCGGCCCCGTCCGCCCTTGCGGTACGCGCTACCTGCGGATCCAGCGGCTCCAGCGAATGACCCACCATGTCCGCCGTCTGCGCGATTGATTTCGGAACTTCCAACTCGGCCATTGCAATTCCCCGCGACGAGGGCGTGCAACTGGTCGATCTCGAGGCTGGCCAGCGCACCATGCCGACCGCGGTGTTCTACGCGGTCGAGGGACTCGCGGCTTTTGAAGAACCGCACTGCTATTACGGCCGGGCCGCGGTCGCCGCCTACGTCGAAGGCCACGAGGGCAGGCTGATGCGCTCCATGAAGAGCATCCTCGGCTCCACACTGCCGGATCAGGCGACCGACGTCGGTGGCGGCCGCTCGGTGCGCTACCTTGAGGTTGTAGGCGGCTACCTGCGTCACCTCAAGGCGATGGCCGAACGCGAGGCCGGCCAGGCGCTGCGCCGTGTGGTTCTGGGTCGCCCGGTCTTCTTTGTCGACGATGACCCGCAGCGTGACGCGGCCGCGCAGTCGGCGCTGGAGCGGGCTGCGCGCGAAGTCGGGTTCGAAGAAATCCATTTCCAGTACGAACCGATTGCGGCAGCGCTGGATTTCGAGTCAAGGGTTCAGCGCGAACAACTGGTGCTGGTGGCCGACATCGGCGGCGGCACCTCGGACTTTTCGCTGGTGCGCGTGGGTCCCCAGCGTCGCCGACATATCGACCGTCGGGACGATATTCTCGCCAACCATGGAGTGCACACCGCTGGTACCGACTTCGACCGCCAGATCGAACTGGCAGCCATACTGCCCACCTGCGGCTACCGGGCGATCGGACCCAGGGGACGCGAGGTTCCCAGCAAGGTCTATTTCGACCTCGCGACCTGGCATCTGATCAACACCGTCTACGCGCCCGCACGGGTGCTGGAACTGCAGCAGATGCAGGCGTTCTATCCGGACCACCACCAGCACGCGCGCTTGCTCGCGTTGGTGCGCCAGCGGCTGGGGCACGGCCTGATCGGTTTGGCCGAGGCGGCGAAGATCGCCGTGGCGCAAGGAGGCGAAACAGCGATCGACCTGGCGCTGCTTGAGCCGGGGCTTCAGGTGACGCTGAACGAGGAAGACGCTATCGGCGCCGTCTCGAACGATCTGGATCGGATCATCGCCGCCGCCGACGCAACACTGGCCCAGGCCGGCGTTGCCTCGGGGCGCGTCGACGCGCTGTATTTCACGGGGGGCTCGACCGGGCTGCGCCCGCTGACCGAGCGCATCGCTGCACGCTTTCCTGGCGCCCAGGTTGCGCGCGGAGACCGCTTTGCCAGCGTGGCCCAGGGGCTGGGCCTGCACGCGCGCCGGGTTTTTGCCTGATCGTTCCGCCGCGATAATCGGGATTTCAGGCCTGCACCGAACCGGAGTCCAAGATTCGCATGAGCAACAAACCCGCCCGCACCCTGAGCTTCCGATGCAAGCAATGCAGCAAGCCGGTGACGGTTTACCTGCAAAAAGTTTCGGCCTGCTCGCATATCCAGCCCTACCTGGGCGTATGCGCCTGCGGCGAACCCTACCGTCACGCGACCGGACAGGTGGACGCGGTCAAGTCCTTTGTGCTGACGCTGGACGGAAGCTGGCGCCACCACCATTGAGACGGGGTCCTTCGCAGCGGCCCACCGACCCTGCGGCACTTTGCATCGCAGCCTCCGGTTCGCGACTGGCCGACACTGTGGCCTAATCGAGGGTTGAACCCAACCTGATGGAATGCACCATGGCCAAAATAATTCGTACCGAAAGCGACCGCTGCGCGCCCAAACCCGTTCCCCTGCCGGGCTACACCATGCCGGTAAGCCGCGGCCAGAAGCGCAGCCTTGAACGCGGCACCGCGACGCGCAGCAAGAAGAATCCGGGCAAGCGCCCCAAGCAGGGGGGCTGACAGCCCCGGGCGGGCCCTCGGGGCGCGCCGGATGGCCCCCACGGTGGCCCTGTGCGGCAGCCTGCCGCTTGAGCAGCCCTTAGGCGACCCCGTCGTCGCGAGAAGCCGTGACGGTCTGGGACGGCGCCGCACGTCCGCCAAAGATGGCGGTTCCCACGCGCACCATGGTGCTGCCAGCATGGATGGCGGCCTCCAGATCGGCGCTCATCCCGATCGACAGCGTGTCCAATTCCAGACCATCGGCGTTGAGCAACTCGAAAAGGGCCCTGGCGCGGGCATGCACCGCTTTGGCTGCCGGGAAGTCGACCGCAGGCTCGGGGATGGACATCAATCCCCGCAGACGCAGACGCGGCAGCTGCGCGACCAAACGGGCCAGCGCGAGCAACTCGTTCGGCGCGACGCCCGCCTTATTGACGCCGCCGTCGACATTGACCTGAATGCACAGTTGCAGCGCGGGAAGGTGGGCCGGCCTCTGCTCGCTCAGACGCTGCGCAATCTTGAGCCGGTCGATTGAATCGACCCAGCCAAAGTGCTCTGCGACCAGGCGTGTCTTGTTGCTCTGCACCGGCCCGATGCAATGCCACTCTAGAGCGTACTCGCGCAGCGCGCCGATCTTGTCGACTGCCTCCTGGATGTAGTTTTCGCCAAACACGGTCTGTCCGGCCGTCACCGCGGTCCTGATCGCCGCAGCGTCGAAAGTCTTGGAAACCGCCATCAGGCGCACCGATTCCGGGTCGCGTCCTGCTGAGCGGCAAGCCGCCCCGATACGGGTGCGAATAGATTGAATATTTTCAGCGATCATTGCCATAATTGTTTCGAGCGTAGCAAACTTCGCACAGCGTCGAGGAATCCGTGGACATATCCCAGTTGCTGGCTTTCAGCGTGAAGAACAACGCCTCGGACCTGCATTTGTCGGCCGACCTGCCGCCGATGATCCGGGTGCATGGAGACGTTCGCCGCATCAACATGGAGCCGCTCGACCACAAAACGGTTCACGCGATGGTCTACGACATCATGAACGACCACCAGCGCAAGACCTACGAAGAGTTCCTTGAACTCGATTTCTCCTTCGAGATCGACGGGCTCGCGCGGTTCAGGGTTAACGCTTTTAACCACAGCCGCGGTGCGGGGGCGGTCTTCAGGACCATACCGTCCCAAATCCTGTCGCTCGAACAACTCAACGCGCCCAGGATATTGGCCGAACTCGCGCTCAAGCCGCGCGGACTGGTGCTGGTAACGGGGCCCACCGGCTCGGGCAAGTCGACCACGCTGGCGGCGATGGTCAACTACCTCAACGACAACGAGTACGGCCACATCCTGACGGTGGAGGATCCGATCGAATTTGTCCATGTGTCTAAGAAGTGTCTGGTCAACCAGCGCGAGGTCGGCACGCACACCCGCAGCTTTGCAGCGGCGCTGCGTTCGGCGCTGCGCGAAGACCCGGACTGCATCCTGGTGGGCGAGATGCGCGACCTCGAGACGATCCGGCTGGCGATAACGGCCGCCGAAACCGGCCATCTGGTGCTGGGCACGCTGCACACATCGAGCGCGGCAAAGACCATCGACCGGATCATCGACGTGTTTCCCGCCGACGAGAAGGAGATGGTGCGCGCCATGCTGTCGGAGTCGCTGCAGGCGGTCATATCGCAGACCCTGTGCAAGACCAAGGACGGGCAAGGACGGGTCGCGGCGCATGAAATCATGATCGGTACCAACGCGATCCGTAACCTTATCCGCGAGGCGAAGGTTGCGCAAATGTATTCGTCGATCCAGACCGGCAACAGCGTGGGCATGCAGACGCTCGACCAGAATTTGGCCGATCTGGTGCGGCGCAACAGCATCAGCGCTGCCGAGGCGCGCAGCAAAGCCAAGATACCCGAGAACTTTCCGGGCTGAGCGCGGCAGCGAGGCGAAATAGCCATCTTCATGGAACGCGATCAAGCGAGCAAGTTCATTCACGACCTGCTGGGGCTGATGCTGAGCCGCGGCGGCAGCGACCTGTTTATCACCAGCGACTTTCCGCCGGCGATCAAGGTCGACGGCAAGCTGACCAAGCTCTCGCCGCAGCCGCTGAGCGCGGCACATACGATGGCGCTGGCGCGCGCGGTGATGAGCGACAAGCAGTTGGCAGAGTTCGAGCGCAGCAAGGAGTGCAACTTCGCGATTGCGCCGTCGGGCATTGGGCGCTTTCGCGTCAATGCCTTCATCCAGCAGGCAAAGGTGGGCATGGTGTTGCGCGTCATTGCCGCGACCCTGCCAAGCATCGACGGGCTCGGCGTACCGCAGGTGCTCAAGCAGATCGCCAGCGCGCAGCGCGGGCTGTGCATTCTGGTTGGCGCCACCGGATCGGGCAAGTCGACCACGCTCGCGGCGATGGTCGACTGGCGCAACCAGAACTCTTTCGGGCACATCATCACGGTGGAAGACCCGGTCGAGTTCGTCCACCCGCACAAGAACTGCATCGTGACCCAGCGCGAGGTCGGGCTCGACACCGACAGCTGGGAAGCGGCGCTCAAAAACAGCTTGCGCCAGGCGCCCGATGTGATCCTGATGGGCGAAATTCGGGACCGAGCGACCATGGAACACGCGCTGGCCTTCGCAGAAACCGGCCACCTTTGCCTGGCGACGCTGCACGCCAACAACGCCAATCAGGCGCTGGACCGAATCGTCAACTTCTTTGCCGACGAGCGCAGGCCGCAATTGCTGATGGACCTTTCGCTCAACCTGCGGGCTCTGGTATCCCAGCGCCTGGTTCCCCGGCAGGACGGCAGGGGACGCGCCGCGGCCGTTGAGGTGATGCTCAATACCCCCCTGATATCCGACCTGATCTTCAAGGGTGACGTGTCGTCGATCAAGGAGATAATGAAAAAGGGACGCCATCTGGGCATGCAGACCTTTGATCAGGCCCTGTTCGATGCTTATGAGGCGAACCTGATTTCCTACGAGGATGCTTTGCGCCACGCCGATTCGGTCAATGACCTGCGCTTGCAAATCAAGCTCACCGGCCAGCGCGGAAAGTCGCAGGACTTCGGCGCAGGAACCGAAAACCTTTCCATTATTTGAGGACTCTCCATGCCAAGCACCCACCCCAAGACCTACAGCCCCACGCCACCACGCAAGCTCGCATTCATTGGCCTGGGCGTGATGGGCTATCCAATGGCCGGCCATCTCGCGCTGGCCGGCCACCGCGTCAGCGTCTACAACCGAAACCCGGCGAAATCTTCCGCCTGGTGCCAGGAGTTTGCAGCGACTGCCGGCGCAAGCAGTGCGCCGACGCCAAAGCTTGCGGCGCAAGGCGCCGACATGGTTTTATGCTGTGTGGGCAACGACGAGGACCTGCGCAGCGTCACGCTGGGCGTCGACCTGGGCGACGGAAATCGCTCGACCGACGGTGCCTTCGCCGGAATGCACAAGGGCGCCATCTTCGTCGACCACACCACCGCCTCGGCCAGCGTTGCGCGTGAGTTGCACGCGCATGCGAAAACGCTGGGGCTGCAGTTTGTCGACGCCCCGGTGTCGGGCGGTCAGGCGGGGGCCCAAAACGGCCTGCTGACCGTGATGTGCGGCGGCGACCAGCAGGCCTTCGACGCAGCGGCTCCGGTGGCGATGGCTTTTGCGCGCGCAGTGACGCTGCTGGGAGATTCGGGCGCCGGCCAATTGGCGAAGATGGTGAACCAGATTTGCATCGCCGGACTGGTGCAGGGACTCTCCGAGGCCATCGCTTTTGGCCAAAGCGCCGGGCTCGACATGCCGCAGGTGCTCGACGTGATCGGCAAGGGGGCCGCGCAGAGCTGGCAGCTCGACAACCGCGGCAAGACCATGGCCGCCGGAAAATTCGATTTCGGATTTGCCGTCGACTGGATGCGCAAGGATCTTGGCCTGGTGCTGGACGAGGCGCGACGCAACGGAGCGCGGCTGCCAGTCACGGCGCTGGTCGACCAGTTCTACGCGGACGTGCAGCAAATGGGCGGCGGACGCTGGGATACCTCCAGCCTGATCAAGCGCCTGACCCGGTCTTGAGACGCCGCCGGCGAGCCGGGCTCGCCTCAGGAGGTGGGCGCTGGCATGCTCCGCTTGAGTTCCTCTTCCGAAATGATCTCCAGCACCCGGACTACTTTTTCTACGCCACGGGTGCCGCGCGCAATTTCGGTCGCCCGGTCGGCCTCGCGCTGGGTCACGCGGCCCATCAGGTAGACGGTGCCACGTTCGACGACGACCTTGAAGGAGTTGGCAAATACATCCTTCGCGTCGATCATCGACGCTTTGACCAGGCCCCTTGTCAAAGCGTCGGTGGAGCGTTGCGTCAGCGTTGCGTTGGGCTGCACTTCCAGCTCGTTGACGATCGCCCGCACATTGTCGACGCCCGAAACGATCTTGTGGACCAGCGGCTTGTCCTGGGCATTCGGAATCTGCCCGGTTAGCAGCACCTGGCGGTTGTAGCTGGTCACCGTGATGTTGGCGCGGTCACCAATGCTCGAGCGTATGCGTCCAAAGGACCGTAGCTCGATGCCTTCGTCCTCGAGTTGCGTTCCCGATGTGCGGCGATCGGTCGCCACCAAGGTGCTCATGGCGACGCCTCCCAGCACGGCTGGCGCGCACCCAGAAAGGCTTCCCGCGAGCGCCAACGCGCACATCGCCGTCGCGCCATAGATTCCGGTCTTCAGTTTCATGGTGTAGTTTCCTCTTGTTCACCCAGCAATTGACTATCCACCGCATCGCAAATACAGTGCAACGCAAGCATGTGTACCTCGAGTATGCGCGCTAGGCGATCGTGCGGCACACAAATATGCACGTCGGTGTCGCGCAACGCGCTCGCCATCTTTCCGCCGCCATGGCCACTCAGGCCCACCACGATCATCTCCCGCTCGTGCGCTGCGGCTATCGCCTCATGCAAATTCGCACAGTTTCCGTCGGTCGATATCGCCAGCAAGATGTCGCCCGAGTTCCCCAGCGCACGGATCTGCCTTGAAAAAACCGCGCTGAATGCCTGCGCATTGGCAATCGCCGTCACCGTCGCGCTGTTGACCGCCAGCGCAATCGCCGCAAGCTCCGGCCGTTCGCGCTCGAAATGACCGACAAATCCCGCCGCAAACTGCTCAGCTGCGGCAGCGCAGGCGCCGTTGCCGCACGACAGTACCTTGCCGCCACTGGTCACGCAGACCACGATGGCCTGCACCGCTGCCGCGATAGGGTGGCTCAGGACCTGCGCCGCCTGATAGTTCAGGTCGGCACTGTCGATGAAGTGTTGTTCGATCCGCTGCTCGAGCATGCTTGCGATGATAACCGTGGCCTGCGCCGTCGCGCCCTGCTTCGCCGCCGACACAAGGGCTTCGATGCCTTTCAGCCGGCGTCAAAGGCGCCGCGTAGCCAGACCAGGCGTGCGTCCTCGAGCAGCACAACGTCGAAGCGGCAAGGCGGCGGTTGGGCCAGACGCATGAGATAGTGGCGGGCGGCAAACACAATGCGCCTTTGCTTGGACGCGTCGACGCTGGCGCCAGCGCCTCCGTGCGCCGTTGCGCGGCGTGCCCGCACCTCGACGAATACCAAGGTGCCATCGGCCGCGCGCATGACCAGGTCGATTTCACCGCCCCCGCGTCCGGGGGTCCGATAATTGCGCTGGAGCAGCTGCATGCCAGCGCGCTGCAAATGGCGCAAGGCGGCGTCCTCGGCGGCGTCACCGGACTGCTTGCTCGTCGCAGCGCCCATGGCCGCCCTTCAACCTGGAACTTCGCATTGACTTCTTCCTATGCCTCGGCACTGGCCGCAGCGAGCGACGCCGCCTCTTCGCAGCATTATCCGAGCGCCGCGCTGTATATGGTTGCGACGCCGATCGGCAATTTGGCCGATATCAGCCTGCGCGCGCTGCACACGCTGCAGATCGCCGATACGGTCGCTTGCGAGGACACGCGCCACACCCAGACCCTGCTGCGGGCCTATGGCATCGACAAGGCCGCCGCCAGGCTGCTGCCGCTGCACCAGCACAACGAGCGTGAGGCGGCGGCGCTCGTGGTCGAGCGGCTGCGTCAGGGCCAGCGCGTGGCCTACGCGAGCGACGCCGGCACGCCGGGCATCAGCGACCCGGGTGCGCGACTGGTGGCGGCAGTGGGCGCAGCCGGCTTGCGCGTGATCCCGATCCCGGGACCCAGCAGCGTGACCGCAGCGCTGAGCATCGCCGGTATCGCGACCGATGCAGCTGCGCACGGCAGCTTTGTATTTGCCGGGTTTCTGCCATCCAGGTCCGCCGAGCGCGCGGCGCGAATCGCCGATCTTGCAACCGAAGACCGCAGCGTGGTGCTGCTGGAAGCGCCACACCGGATCGAGGCGCTCGCTGGCGCGCTGGCGGTTCTGGGGCCGCGACAGCTCACTGTCGGGCGCGAACTGAGCAAGCAGTTCGAGGAAATAGCGAGTGTCCAGGCGCAGGGGTTCACGGCCTGGCTGCAGGCAGACGCTAACCGCTGCCGCGGCGAGTTTGTTCTGGTGCTGCACCCCCAGCCGGCGAGCAAGGGCGCGGGTGACGAGCTGCGGGTACTCAGGCTGCTGCTGGCCGAACTGCCGCTCAAGAGCGCCGTGCGCCTCGCCGCCGAGATCAGTGGTGCTTCGCGCAACGCCTTGTACGACGCGGCGCTGGACATCAAAAAAGGCGCGGCTTAGCAATCACCCCTAGAATGCGCAGCGCGCCCACGCGACCGCATCCCCGACACCTTAACCCGGAGGCCTTCCATGCTCACCTTTTATTACAACGCTGCGCCCAACCCGATGAAGGTCGCGCTGCTGCTCGAAGAGCTGGGCCTGCCCTTTGAGGCCGTGCCGATCGATACGCGCAAGGGGGAGCAGTTTTCCGATAGCTACCGCGCCATCAACCCCAACGCCAAGGTGCCGGCGATCGTCGACGGCGGCGTCACGGTTTTCGACAGCAACGCGATCCTGCTCTATCTGGCGGACCGCGAAAAGAAGTTTGTTCCGCTCGACGCCGCGTCGGCACCGCGCGCCAGTATGCTGTCGTGGCTGATGTTCATCGCCAGCGGGGTGGGCCCGTTTTCAGGGCAGTCGGTGCATTTTCGAAACGCTGCGCCCGCGCCCAAGGAATACGCGCTCAACCGCTACGACTATGAAGCGCACCGCCACTGGCAACTGCTCGAGGACCACCTGGCGCATCACCATTACATGCTTGACTCCGGCTACTCCATCGTTGACATGGCGTTCTGGGGCTGGGCGCGGCTGCTGCCCTATGTGCTGGGCACCGACGACACCTGGACCCGCTACCCGCAGATCAAGCGCCTGCTCGACGAAATCAGCGAGCGCCCGGCTGCGCAGCGCGCCGAGCAGCTAAAGACGCGCCACGCCTTCAAAGCCGAACTCGACGCCGAGGCGCGCCGCTTCATGTTCCCGCAAAACGAGCGCCTGAAGCAGTAAGAGGTGGGCGCGCCGCGTGCGACGGCCCGCGCCGATCCGGTGGTCGTCGCTCGCCTGATCGGCGCACCCCATCAGCACACCGCTCACCGCTAGCCAGTCCACTCCGGGCTCCGTTTAGCGCCACGCGCGCTGGCGCAGCCAGGGACTGACGCGGTAGCGTTCTCCACGGTAGTAGGCGTCGAGCGCGTCGAGCAAAGCGATCACGGCTTGCGGGTTCCAGTTCGCCAGCCACTCGAAAGGCCCCGCCGGGTAGTTCACGCCCAGCTTCATCGCTGCGTCGGCGCCGTCGACCGTGCAGACGCCCTGATGGACGGCGTCGGATGCCTCGTTAATCAGCATCGCCAGCGTTCGCGCCACCACAAGGCCCGGCACATCGGCGACGCGCAGTGGCTGCAGGCCCAGTGCATGGAGCCACTGTTCGGCCTCTTGCACCCAGGCTGCGCTGGCGCGCAGCGAGGGCGCCCAGGCCAGGGCAGCGCCAGGCGCGAGGGTGAATGCCAGGTCGAACACCGCCACCTCGGCACCCGTCTCGGAGGCGGTTCTTCCATCGGTCAGGCGCAGCGCACCCGATGGCACTTCCAGGCCCATCCAGT
>CAISIP010000570.1 GCA_903885415.1 uncultured beta proteobacterium | reverse complement strand
GACCTTGTCAAACACCGCGAGCACCAGCTGATCTTGAACTTGCCGACTTCGCCAGTCTGGGTGATGGGCGATAAAACCCGCTTGGTGCAGGTGGTCACCAATTTACTGGTCAATGCCGCACGCTACACGTCACACAAAGGCGTGTTGATATTGACCCTGTCGGCAAGCCATGGCAATGCACAACTGAGTGTGCAGGACAGCGGCATCGGCATCACGCCAGAGATGGCGCCGAATGTGTTTGAATCTTTCGTGCAGGCTAAAAGCAGCTCCGATGGTGTGATTGAGTATTCCGGTCCAACGTGACCGCTGATTCCGGGATGATGACCGCGGTTCCGGCGAACGTGACCGCAGGGATTCCGGCAACGTGACCAACATTCCGGTGATCGTGACCAGTAACCCGTGGTCATGGCCACCGGCACGGCGGTATATGCCACCGGTCCGGTGTTGCGCATATATGAAACCCGCGTGGCGTGTAGCTTCAATGCTTTTAGCAAGGAGCCACATGCCCGTTTTGAGGATCAATATGCGCAAGATCAAAGACGTACTGCGTCTTAAATTCGAGGGGAAGCAGCCGCATCAGCAGATTGCGGATGCATTGGAGCTGTCCAAAGGTGTCGTCACCAAATACGTGGGTCTGGCGGTTGCCGCCGGGCTGGATTGGCCGGCCGTTTCTGCCATGGACGAAGCCACACTGGAGAGGCGCCTGCTGGCGTCCCCCCGGCCCAGCGACATCTATGCCCAGGCTGACTTCGGGCGCATGCACCAGGAACTGGGCCGCAAGGGGATGACCCTCACGTTGCTATGGGAGGAATACTGTGCCCAGGTGGGCGATGAGTTCAACCCGGACAGGCCCGTCAAACCGTGGCGCTATTCCCAGTTCTGCGAGAACTACCGCCAGTTTGCCAAACGCCTCAAACGCTCGATGCGCCAGGTCCATCGGGCTGGAGAGAAGCTCTTCATCGATTACGCGGGCCCCACCATCGCGCTGCGGGTCAATGGCCAGGAAGTCGGGCGTGCAAACATCTTCGTGTCTGCCATGGGCATATCGGGCTACTGTTTCTGCCTGGCTACGCCGTCACAAACGGCCAGTGATTGGCTGGGTGCTACCGCGCAGGCGCTAACGTTTTATGGCGGCACACCGCAGCTCATCGTGCCCGACAATCCACGGGCCCTAGTCACCGTGGCCGATCGCTATGAAGCCAAGTTGACGGACACCGTGCTCGACTTTGCTCGCCATTACGGCTGCTCGGTGCTGCCAGCACGGGCCTACCACCCACAAGACAAACCGAAGGTTGAGCTCAGTGTTTTATTGGTGGAGCGCTGGATCCTTGCGCGTCTGCGCAGATTCCATTTCGCAAGCATTGAAGAGGTCAACGACGCCATTGCACCTTTATTGCAATGGCTCAACCAGCGCGCGTTTCAGAAGCTGCCCGGCAGTCGGGCCAGCGTGTTTGCCCAAATCGACGCCCCGGCCCTGATGGCCTTGCCCATGCAGCCCTGGGAGTGGGCGACGTTCAAGACAGTACGCGTGCATATTGACAGCCATATCGAGTTTGAGGGCCACCGTTACAGCGTACCTAACGCCTTGGTGGGTCTGGCGTTGGAGTTGCGCATTACCGCCCGTGGAGTCGAAGCCTTGCACCGGGGCAACCGCGTAGCAAGTCACATGCGCTGTGCGCACAAAGGCGGCTACACAACGGTGATCGAACACTTGCCAGAGCGCCACCAGCATCAAGCGCAGTGGACACCCGAGCGACTGGTGGCCTGGGGTGAGCGTATTGGAGTGGCCTGTGCCGCGACGGTGCGCAAGATGCTGGAGCGCCAAGCCCATCCAGAGCATGCCTACCGGGCCTGTTTGGGCTTGCTGTCTCTGTCCAAGCGCTATGGGGAAGCCCGGCTGGAGGTGGCCTGCACCTTGGCGCTGGGCCTGGGAACCAGCAAATACACCCACATCCGCGACATCCTGCTCAACCGGCGCGACCTTATTAAAGCCAGCACCCCACCCGATTGGACCAGTCCGGCGCACGCCCATGTGCGCGGCCCCGACTACTACCAATGAACCCCAATATGGATAACACCCCAATGATGATGAACACCACCTTGAACCAACTGCGCAGCCTGCGCTTGGAGACCATGGCCCAGGCGCTGGAGCAGCAACTCACGCAAAGCGGCATCACTGCCATGAGCTTTGAAGAACGTTTGGCGCTGCTGGTAGACCGCGAAGTGCATGGCAGGCAGGACCGGCGCTGTGCGCGCTTGCTCAAGAATGCCAGGCTCAAATACCCGCAAGCGGCCATTGAAGATCTGGATAGCCGTAGCTCGCGGGGCCTGGAGCGCAGCACGGTGATGAGTCTGGCTCTGGGGGAATGGGTCACTTCAGGCCACGCCGTGTTGATCACGGGGCCAACCGGTGCGGGCAAATCATGGCTGGCATGTGCACTGGCCCAGCATTCCTGCCGGCGTGGCCATAGTGCGCTGTACCAGCGGGTTCCACGCCTGGGCGAGGAGTTGCGCATCCGCCATGCCAATGGCACCTTCACACGCTGGTTGGACACGCTCAAGACAACTGACGTTCTGCTGTTGGACGACTGGGGAATGTCTGCCATGGACGCACAGACACGGGCTGACCTGTTGGAAATCATTGATGACCGGGCAAGTCATCGCGCCACCATCATCACCAGCCAGTTGCCGATTGAGCACTGGCACGAATGGATTGGTGACCAGACCATTGCCGACGCCATGCTGGACCGGTTAATGCAAAACCATCACCGGCTCACGATTACCGGAGATTCGATGCGCAGGCAGAGCGCCGTGCAAAAAGCAAAAGCCACAAGCTGAGGCACTAACTCACTACCAGCAAAGGAAATTCCGTCGGGAAAGCACCCCGGCATAAAATCAAAACGCGCAACACCGCCCTGCGGTCACGATCAACGCAATCCCGGTCACGTTGCCGGAATCAGTGGTCACGTTCACCGGAATACGCAGTGGGGCTTTGATCATGCTGCTGACGAAAAACCAAATCTTTGAAGCGGCCGATCTTCAGTCTCAATCAGTGGAGGTTCCTGAGTGGGGCGGCAGCGTGCTGGTGCGCTCCATGTCTGGAGCCGACCGCGATGCCTTTGAGTCGAGCCTCATCACAGTGGCCGCG
>CAISIP010000569.1 GCA_903885415.1 uncultured beta proteobacterium | reverse complement strand
TGCGAAAAGGGAAGTTCTTTTCGCCATGGATTGACAAGGTGAAAACGCTTGGATCGCCGGCGAATATGCTGGCCGTGCCGTTACCCTGATGCACATCCAGATCAATGACCGCCACCTTCAGCAGCTCAGCCCTTCGCCGGCGCCAATCGGCTTGGGCGAGCCTGGCTGCGACCGCCACATCGTTGAAAATACAAAATCCGCTGCCCCGGTCGGCAAACGCGTGGTGCGTCCCGCCGGCCAAATTTGCCCCGATACCTTCGCGCGTTGCCCAGCCCACTGCCTCCATAGTCGCGCCCACCGAGTGACGGGCCCGCTCTAGCAGAGCCGGACTCCATGGGAATCCGATTTCCCGCATCGCTGCAGCGGACAGGGAGCCGCCACAAGCCGCAGCGATGTAATCGGGCAGGTGGGCCAAAGCGAGTTCCCCGTCGCTTGCGCGGCGCGCCGGCAACAGCCGCACCTCGGGAAGGTCGTTAGCCAGCCGGTCGTGCAATAAACGGTATTTTTGTGCGGGAAACCGGTGGCCATCGGGCAGCGCCAGATCAGCGTGGTTCGAGTGAAAGGCTTTCAAGGGGCTTTGGTGGCGAAGGGGCGTTCGTCAACCGGTGCTGACGACCCCCTGACGACAAAGGGCCAATCAAGGATCTGGCATGCGAGCAACTATTGATACACATCAGGGAAAAGTGGCTGTCTGACCCCTTAAGTCGCGTCCAATCCGATCAAAGACTGCGACACTCGACGCATCGGCTCGTTTTTAGACGGGTCTGCCAGTTGTCTCCTCGGGTCCTTTCGAAACCGTCTGGTTCAGGGACCCCTTCAGGGCCTCGTCGCAAGTCGAGGCCTTTTTTTGCCCGGTTGAAAAGCCACCGCGCCCCTATGGGTCGGCCTCGGCTGCATAGCTAGCCTACTGCGGCCTCTTCCGGCTTAGCCTTGCCCTCTTTTTTCGGCACAGGAGTGATGTCCAGCAAGACTTCCGTCTTGCTTTCGTCTGTGTCGTCGAGGTCGACGGTAAGACGCCCACCCTCGGTCAGGCGACCAAAGAGCAACTCGTCGGCGAGCGCCCTGCGTATCGTGTCCTGAATCAAGCGTTGCATGGGCCGCGCGCCCATCAATGGGTCAAAGCCTTTCTTCCCGAGGTGTTTGCGGAGCTTGTCGGTGAAGGTGACGTCGACCTTCTTCTCGGCCAATTGGGTTTCGAGCTGCAGCAGGAATTTGTCGACGACACGCAAAATCACGTTCTCATCAAGCGCCTTAAAACTGACCGTCGCGTCCAATCGGTTGCGGAACTCCGGCGTGAACAAGCGCTTGATGTCGGCCATTTCATCGCCGGCCTCGCGCTTCGTGGTGAAGCCGATGACGGCCTTATTCATCGCTTCAGCACCTGCATTGGTCGTCATGACGATGATGACATTGCGAAAATCCGCCTTGCGTCCGTTGTTGTCGGTCAGCGTTCCGTGATCCATCACCTGCAGCAGCACATTGAAGATGTCGGGATGCGCTTTCTCGATTTCGTCGAGCAGCAATACGCAATGCGGCTTCTTGGTCACCGCCTCGGTCAACAGCCCTCCCTGATCGAAGCCGACATATCCGGGGGGCGCGCCTATCAACCGGCTCACCGCGTGGCGCTCCATGTACTCGCTCATGTCGAAACGAATCAGGTCGATTCCCATGATGTAGGCGAGCTGCTTGGCCGCCT
>CAISIP010000568.1 GCA_903885415.1 uncultured beta proteobacterium | reverse complement strand
GGCCGAGCGCGGCGGCAGCGTGGCCCATGTGCCCGCCGGCCTCGACGAGCGCGGCGCGGAGGGCTGCTGTGCGCAGGGAGGCGGCATCCTGCGCGGCTGCGTCGGCGCGCGACGACCCGCACATCCTAGCGTTGCCGGCGCACAGCAAGGGCCTGGGCCAGGGCGTGGCATCCGAGGGCTACGGGAAGCCCTCGCGTTTTGAGTCCAACCTGCAGCGGCGCCAGAGCCCGGGCCTGACGCAGACGACGCAGTCGTCGGTGTCGTTCGCGCCACTGCAATCGATGTTCGGCATTGTCACGCCCAGCGGGCTGCATTTCGAGCGCCACCACCAGGGCTGGTGGGACATTGATCCGTCCAAGCACCGGCTGATGCTCAATGGTTCGGAGTCTGCGATGCTCGGCAGGCCGATGGTCTTCACGGTCGACGAGCTGATGCGGCTGCCTTCGGTGTCGCGCTTTCACTTCATCGAGTGCGGCGCCAACACCGGTATGGAGTGGGGCAACGTTGCGGTGCCCACCGCGCAGTACAGCCACGGCATGCTGTCGTGCAGCGAGTTCACCGGCGTGCCGCTGATCACCTTGCTGGAAATAGCAGGGGCCGACCTGAAAAAAGGCCAATTCGTGCTCGCCGAGGGCGCCGACGGATCGTCGATGACGCGCAGCATTGCCATGACGCAGGTGCTGTCCGGCGAGGTGCTGGTGGCCTATGGGCAGAACGGTGAGATGCTGCGACCCGAGAACGGCTATCCGCTGCGGCTGGTGGTGCCCGGCGTCCAGGGGGGTCAGCTGGGTCAAGTACCTGCGGCGCATAGAACTCGGCGACAAGCCTTATGCGGCCAAGGACGAGGCGGCGCACTACATCGACCTGATGCCCGACGGCCTGCACCGGCAGTACAGCAGCATCCAGGAGTGCAAGAGCGTGGTGACCACGCCGTCGGGCGGCCAGGTGCTGCTGGACCGGGGCTTCTACAGCATCACCGGTCTGGCGTGGTCGGGCCGGGGCAAGGTCAGGAAGGTGGATGTCTCGATCGACGGCGGTCGCAACTGGCGCAGCGCCCGGCTGCAGACGCCGGTGCTCTCGAAGTGCTTGACGCGCTTTGACATCGACTGGGTTTGGGACGGCAAGCCCGCCATCGTCCAGAGCCGCGCTACCGACGAGACCGGCTATGTGCAGCCCAGCTACCGCCAGACCCGTGCGGTGCGCGGCACGCGCTCGATTTACCACAACCATTCGATTCAGTCCTGGCTGGTGCAGGCTAACGGCGAGGTGAAAAATGTGCAGCTGGCGTAGGTCCCTGCTGGCCCTGGTAATGGTGTCGGCGCTGGCTGCGGCCGCTGCGGCGGAACGCTATCCAGGCCTCGGGCGCGCCGCTACCGACCGGGAGGTCGCCGCCTGGGACATCGATGTGCGGCCGGACTTCAGGGGACTTCCCGCCGGATCCGGGTCGGTGGCGCAGGGGCAGGTGGTGTGGGAGGCGCAGTGCGCTTCCTGCCACGGCTTTTTCGGCGAATCGAACCAGTTCTTCAGCCCGCTGGTGGGGGGCACCACCGCCGACGATGTCAGGACCGGGCGCGTGGCCCGGCTCAAGGATCCGGCGTACCCCAGCCGCACCACGCTGATGAAACTCGCGACGCTGTCGACGCTTTGGGACTACATCAACCGGGCCATGCCCTGGAATCAGCCCAAGTCGCTCAGCGCCGACGAGGTCTATGCGCTGACCGCATTCCTGCTGCATCTGGGCCATGTGCTGCCCGAGCATTTTGTGTTGTCCGACCAGAACATGGCCGAGGTGCAAGCCAGGATGCCCAACCGCCATGGCATGACGCTGGCCCCCTCGCTGTGGCCTGGCCGCGAGTTCGGCACCAGCGGCCGGCCCGATGTCAGGGCCAGCGGGTGTATGCGCAACTGCGCCGGCGAAGTCACGATAGCGTCCCAGCTGCCGGACTTCGCGCGCAACCAGCATGGCAATCTGGCGCAGCAGAGCCGACTGGTGGGCGCGCAGCGCGGCGCCGACACGTCGCGGCCCGAAACCGCTGCCGGCACGCAGGCGCGGCCCGCCGGGGACCCGGCGCAGCGCGTCGACGACCGGTCGGGCTCCGGGTGGGCGCTGGCGGGCCAATACGGTTGCACCGCCTGCCACGGCCTGGCGCAAGCCTTGCTGGGCCCGTCCTTTGCGGACATCGGGCGCAAACACGCGGGCAAGGTCGACTACCTGAGCGCCAGGATTCGGTCGGGCGGGGTAGGCCAATGGGGCCCTGTCCCAATGCCGGCCCAGCCGCTTGGCGAGGCGGACGCGAACACGATTGCTGCCTGGATCGCCGCGGGAGCGCTGCGCTGAGGGGCGGCCATGGCCCTGCCGGGGACGCCGCAGGCGGACGGTCCGCTTTCGGTTTTAATAGCAACTACTTATCGCAAGGAAAACATCATGATCCAAACGCGTCGCAAGACCATCCAGCACAGCGCCGTTGTCGCGGGTCTGCTGGCGGCCAGCGGGCTGTTTCCGCAATACGCGCTGGCCTTCAACGCCAAGGCCTTTGAGGCCAAGAGCGTTGCCGATGCGCTCAAGGCGATCGGCGTCGGCGCGCCGGTGGAGAGCAAAGAGGTCAGCATCACCGGGCCCGACATCGCCGAGAACGGCGCAGTGGTTCCGCTGGGCGCGAGTACCACGCTTGCTGGCGCAAAGCAGCTGCTGCTGCTGGTCGAGAAGAATCCCAACACCCTGGTGGCGCTCTTCACGCTGACCGACAGCGTCGATGCGAATGTGACGACAAGGGCCAAGATGGGCCAGTCCTCCGATGTCTACGCGGTGGCGATCATGGGCGACGGCCGCGCCCTGTTTGCAAAGAAAGAAGTCAAGGTCACGCTCGGCGGCTGCGGCGGCTAGTCCGGCGCGTTGCAGGCCCATTTCGGTAACGGTTTTCAGGAGTTCACAATGGCAGATCCGATGCGCATACGCGCCCAGGCAGCCGGTGGCGTCGCCACCGTGCGCATATTGATGGCGCATGAGATGGAGACCGGTCAGCGCAAGGACGCGGCCGGCAAGACCATACCGGCGTGGCATATCACCGAAGTCGGCGCCACGCACAATGGCAAGACGGTGCTGAGCGCCGAATGGGGCCCGGCGGTGGCCAAGAACCCGTTCCTGCAATTCAATATCAAGGGCGCAAAGGCCGGCGACAAAATCGTCGTGACCTGGAAGGACAACCGCGGCGATAGCCGCAGCGACGAAGCGACGGTGTCCTGATATGCGGGCCCCCTTCGTATCCGCCGCGGTGTTGGTGTGCCTGCTCTGCAGCGCCACCAGCTGGGCGCAAAAGACCGCTGCGCAAGGCATCGCCGAATACCGCGCCATGCTCGCCGACGGCAACCCGGCCGACCTGTTCGAGGCCAAAGGTGAGGGGCTGTGGAAGCAGCCGCGCGGGCCCAAAAACGCATCGTTGGCGCAGTGCGATCTGGGCAAGGGCCCGGGCGTTGTCAAGGGCGCGTTTGTCGAGCTGCCACGCTATTTCGCCGACACCCGCAAAGTGCAGGACCTGGAGTCGCGCCTGCTGAGCTGCATGGAAACGCTGCAGGGCTTCAACGCCGCCGACGTCGCGCGGACCCCCTTTGGCAGCGGCGAACAGAAGCAAGTCACCGCGCTGGCGGCTTTCATTTCGGCCGAGTCGCGCGGCATGAAGTTCAACCTTCCCAATAGCAGCGTCGAAGAAAAGACCTTGTATGAAGTCGGCAAGCGGATTTTCTTTATGCGCGCCGGCACGCACGACTTCTCCTGCGCTTCCTGCCACGGTGAGGACGACAAGCGCATCCGGCTGCAGGATCTGCCCAACCTCACCCGCAGCCCCGGTGCCGGAGCCGGCTTCGGTGCCTGGCCTGCTTACCGGGTCAGCAACGGCCAGATGTGGGGCATGCAGCTGCGGCTCAACGACTGCTACCGCCAGCAGCGTTTCCCCTACCCGCTGTTTGGCAGCGACGCGACCATTGCGCTGGGCATGTACCTCGGCGTCAACGCCAAGGGCGGCGAATCGATCGCCCCGGCCATCAAACGTTAAGGAGAGCGACCGATGCGCAAGCTGTTTTTACAACGGGTCCTGTCGACCGTCCCGACATGGGTGTTTGCCGCGGCGCTGAGCGGCTGCGCCGTCGTGCCCTCGGGGCCCGAACTCGACCGGCTGACCGCCGACATCGTCAAGGCGTCGTTTCGCAGCGAGGCCACCGCCAAGGTCGAGCGGCTGGTGCAAGACGAAGCGAACCGGGCGTGCAGCGCGGCCGACGTCGCCGGCAAGCCGCTGGACGACAACCTGGCAGCCGCCATCCGGGCCGCCAACTTGAAGACCATCCGCTGGCCTTCCGACGCGCGCTATATCGGCGACTGGAAAGAGGGCGAAAAAATCGCGCAAAGCGGACGTGGCCTGACCTGGACCGACCCGGCGGGCCAGCCGGGCGGCGGCAACTGCTACAACTGCCATCAGATCGACAAAAAGGAAATTTCCTATGGCACGCTGGGTCCGAGCCTCTACAACTACGGCAAGAACCGGGGTGTGGCCGACCCCTACAGTGAGGCGTCGCGGCCTGTTGTGCAGTACACCTGGGGCAAGATCTGGAACAGCCGCGCCTACAGCGCCTGCTCGCATATGCCGCGCATAGGACACGCCGGCATCCTCAACGAAGCCGAACTGCGCCATGTCATGGGCCTGCTGCTGGACCCGACGTCGCCGGTGAATCGCTAGCCGTGCGCTGGCGCAGTTCACACAGTCGGTGTCCGGCGTGAACCTCCACAGGCGCGAATTTCTGGAGCTGCTGGGTTCCGCCGCGATGGCGGGAATGCCGCTGTACGCCAGCGCGCAGTCCGACAGCGCAGCGGCTGTGGCCGGCCTGTACGACGTGCCCGTCTTTGGCAACGTGTCGCTGCTGCACATGACCGACTGCCACGCGCAGCTCAAGCCGGTC
>CAISIP010000567.1 GCA_903885415.1 uncultured beta proteobacterium | reverse complement strand
GGAATGCCGCTGACGCCCCTGAATGAGGTGAAACGGGATCGTAGACGGTCCGACGGGCGATAGAGGCGGCGCGCTTATTGTTGAACTAGCCATGACTTTCGATGATCGCTTTTTGTGGCTGGTTTTGGGCCTGGGCATCGGTCTGGCGGCCCTCCATCTGCTGGCCTGGTTCTGGCTCGCGCGCCGTGGCCAGGGCATCGCTTCGGCCGTGGCACTTGACCAGGTGCGATCGGACATCCTGAGCGTTGTCGCATCGAGCGCAGAGAGCCTGGTGCGGGAGTTGCGGCGTGAAATCAGCGAGTCGTCGCGGGGAGGGCGCCAGGAGCTGACGCAGAACCTTGCCAGTTTCCAGCAAAGCTTGGTGCAGCAGGGGGCAGAAGCGGCAAGGACCCAAAATCTGCGCATAGACGCTTTTGGCCAGCAGTTGGCCTCTTTGCAGCAAACCCTTACGGATACCCTGAGCTTGCAGTTGCAGTCGCTCGGTGAGTCCAACGCCCGGCGCATGGCCGAGGTACGTCAGACCCTTGATGCGCAATTGACCCAACTTCAAATCACCAATACCGCGAAGCTCGACGAGATGCGGGCGACGGTGGACGAGAAGTTGCAGAACACGCTCGAAGCCCGGCTTGGCGAGAGCTTCAAGCAAGTCGCTGAGCGCTTGGAACAGGTCCACAAGGGCCTCGGCGAGATGCAAAATCTGGCGGTCGGGGTCGGCGATCTGAAACACTTGCTGACCAATGTGAAGACGCGGGGAATTTTCGGTGAGGCGCAACTCGCGAGCTTGCTGGAGCAAGTCTTTGTAGCCGATCAATACGCTGCGCAGGTGCCAACCCGTCCTGGTAGCAAGAATGTGGTCGACTTCGCGATTCGCCTGCCGGGCCATTCGGTACTCGGTGACCCGATCTGGCTGCCAATAGACGCCAAATTTCCCAACGAGGACTATGAGCGCTTGCTCGACGCGCAGGCCCGTGCCGACGCTGGCGCCGCCGACGCGGCCGCAAAGGCCTTGGAGTTGCGCATCCGGTCGGAGGCCCGATCGATTGCCGAAAAATATCTGGAGCCGCCCTTCACCACCGACTTCGCAATCTTGTTTTTGCCGACCGAGGGCCTTTATGCGGAGGTGCTGCGCCGTCCTGGGCTGATGGAGGGACTTCAGCGTGAGCATCGAATCACCCTTGCCGGCCCGACCACCCTGCTGGCCATGCTCAGCGCGCTGCAGATGGGTTTTAGAACCCTGGCGTTGGAAAAACGTTCCAGTGAGGTGTGGCAGGTTCTTGGCGCTGTCAAAACTGAGTTTGGAAAGTATGGCGATGTATTGGCGAGAGTCAAGACCCAAGCAGAAGGGGTGCTCAAGACCCTGGACAGCGCCGATACCCGCAGCCGGGCCATGGGACGCGCCCTCAAGAAAGTGGAGGCACTGCCCGACTTGCAGGCGCAGGCGTTGATACCCAGGGACCGGGATTTTGACAAGGGGCCGGATGAAGGCTAACGAACTGGCCCGCCTGATTGCCGGCCATGTCTTTCTGCACGCCTGCATGGCGGGGGCCCGGCTCGCGGCGCCTCTGCTTGCTCTGCAACAGGGCTACAGCCCATTGGCCGTGGGTCTGCTGTTGGCGCTATTTTCCCTGATGCAGGTATTTCTCGCGCTGCCCGCTGGTCGCTATGCCGACCGCCACGGTCTCAGGCGACCGCTGGGGTTCGCGGTACTGGCCTCGGTGGGTGGTGCAGGGTTGGCAGTGCTATTTCCGGTCTTTCCGGCCCTTTGCGTGGTCGCCCTGATGACGGGCGGAGCCACCGGCACGGCCTCGATCGCCATGCAGCGCCATGTCGGCCGTGCCGCCGAAGGGGCGACCGAGCTCAAAAGGGTCTTCAGTTGGCTGGCCATCGGGCCGGCGATATCGAATTTTTTTGGCCCCTTTGCGGCCGGCATGTTGATCGATTTCGCTGGCCAGTCGGCCGGTGACGCCACCGGCTACCGGGCCGCCTTTTTGCTCATGGCGGTTCTTCCTCTTGCAACCTGGGCCCTGGTGCGAACAGTCGCCGATTTGCATCCTGTGCAGCCGGCTGAATCAACCGGCCCCAAGCTGGTGTGGGACCTGTTGCGTGAGCCGATGATGCGCCGGCTGATGGTGGTGAACTGGTGCCTGTCCTCCTGCTGGGACGTGCACACTTTTCTGGTACCTGTCTTGGGCCATGAGCGCGGTTTCAGTGCCTCGGTCATCGGCTCGATTCTGGGCGGCTTTGCCATCGCGGCAGCGCTGATTCGTGTCGTCATGCCGGCGTTTGCGGAGCAGTTGCGCGAACATGTGGTGGTGACGTCGGCCATGCTGTTGACCGCGTCGATCTTTGCGCTCTATCCCCTGGCGCAGACGCCGCTTGCCATGGGTTTTCTATCCTTGGGACTCGGATTGGCGCTGGGTTCCGTCCAGCCGATGATCATGAGTACCCTGCACCAGATAACGCCCGAAGCCCGGCTCGGCGAGGCCTTTGGGTTGAGGCTCATGGGAATCAATGCGTCCAGCGTGTTGATGCCGATGTTGTTTGGCACAGCGGGCACCGTCGTCGGTGTGGCCGTCGTTTTCTGGGCAGTGGGCCTGGTGGTCGGCCTGGGTGCCAGACCGGCTTGGCTCTTGCGACCGCCCGGGTAGCGGGCCCCCGCAGCCACTCGCGCGCCCGCGTACCCCGCGCGCCGCAGGCAGAACGCATGGTGACGGGGCAGGGGCTTGCGGTCTCGCAAGGGCTTGCCCTGGCCGCCTCCATAAGCTTGGCGCTGGCGGATTTGTAATCGGGTGCTGGGCTTGGATGGCACTGCATCCTCTGCCGCCCCCCATCCTTGCAGGAGCTCCCATGAAGACTGATTCGGAATTGAAAGAGGACGTATTGTCCGAGTTGGCTTGGGATCCATTGGTCCCCAACGCCAAGGTGGGTGTGAGCGTTGACGCAGGGGTCGTCACCTTGCTTGGCCATTTGGAGACTTACGCCGAAAAAGTGGCGGCGACGCGGGCGGTGGAACGGGTCTGCGGGGTCAAGGCAGTTGCGGTTGAACTCGATGTGCGGCCCCTATTTGCGCACAAGCGAACGGATACCGAAATTGCTGCAGCAGCCGAACGGGCGCTGGAATGGAACACCACGATACCACCGGGCAGTGTGAAGCTGGTGGTGGAAAACGGCTGGGTCAGCCTGAGCGGCGTGCTCGACTGGAACTTCCAGCGCCGCGCGGTCGAACGCATGATCCGCCCCATGCAAGGCGTCGTCGGCATTAGCGACAGCATCCAACTCAGGTCGGTAGCGCTTCCCAGCGACGTGGCAAGCCGGGTTCAGGCGGCACTGATTCGGCAGGCCGTTCGCGCCGCACACCATGTCAGCATCACCATGGACGCGAGTACGGTTAGCTTGCGCGGTACCGTCCACTCGATCGCGGAGCGCGTTGCGATCGAAGGCGCTGCCTTTTCCACCGCAGGTGTCACTGCGGTGGAAAACCATTTGCGGGTTGAATCTTAAGGTGGGCCTGCGTCGGCCATCGCTACCTGACGCTTGCACGCAATCTGACCGGTCTAGAAGGCCGAGTAGCTTTTTTCTTCCACCAGTTCCGATGCCGTGCAGCTGTTAATGCGCTGCTTGGTGCGCGCTCGTTCGTCGTTGAGCTTGTAGACCGACCGGGCCAGGTCGATGAAGGCTTGGTCGAATTGCCGCTTGGCCTCCAGTTCGCGGATGTTGTCCTCCACGTCCCAGAGCGACTCATTGATCAATTTGAGCGCCTGTCTGAGTTCGCCGATCTCGGGGTCCCGCGTGATGTTCTGGCCGGCAATGGCGAGCAGTTGCCTGAGTTCCCTGCCAATATTGCCGAGGGCGGCCGGCGAGTGGATGCGCGCGTGCTTTATTTCAAGAATCGTGATCTTGTCGACCAGTTCGCCCCAGGATACCGGCACGACGGGCGTCTCGTAGGCGCGCCTTGCATCGGCGGCTTTACTTGTCATTTCTGGCCAGCAATGCCGCGTGCATGTCCTCAAAAACGCCGTCCCATTCGCCCATGCGTTGTTGCCTGAACAAGCGCATGCTCGGGTACCAGGGGCTGGATTCGCCTTCGAGCATCCAACGCCAATCTGGCACGTACTTCAACGCCACCCAGGTTGGGCAGCCCAGGGCGCCTGCGAGATGCGCAATCGCGGTGTCGGAGGTGATGACCAGGTCAAGGCACTGAATCACTGCCGCCGAATCGGCGAATGCATTCGGGCCCGCGTCGAAGCCATCGCCGAGAACCGCCACCGCCATCGCCGCTGGCAGCTGCAGCAACTGGTCAACGCCATCGCCTTTTTGCAGGCTGACCAGCCTGAT
>CAISIP010000566.1 GCA_903885415.1 uncultured beta proteobacterium | reverse complement strand
CCTCGGCCGCCGGCACATGGATCGAACCCGCCACCCGCTCCGCCGCCAGGATTTGTCTCAGCTCGTTTTGTTCCCGCAGGTCGGCAATGACCAGGCAATGCGCCAGGTTCGTCTCCTCGACCCGGAATTCGAACGCCGACACATAGGCGGGCACCAGAGCGCCCGCGCTGCTCATCAGGTTGATCTCGCCGCGGCTGATCCCCGTGCCGCAATTGGCGAGCATGCCCTCGAGCGCGCCCCAGTCGTCGTGCGGCAGCCAGTCGCGCAGGGCGCTGCCCAGGATCTGCTCCGCAGGAAGCCCGAGCATCTGTGCCAGGTAGGCGTTGCAGAAGAGGATCACGCCGTCCGCGGACAGCGTCACCGCGCCTTCCCTCATGGTCTCGACCAGCAGGCGATAGACGCGGTCGGCGCTGCTCAGGGTATAGACCTGCTCGCCGCGCGCGCCGCTGACCATCAGCGCATCCACCTCGCCGTTGCGAATCGCGTTCAGCAACTCCTCGGCTTCGGCCAGCCGCAGGCGCAACTGCGCCAGTTCCGCGCTTGCGTCGGCGCCTGATGCGGTGCCCGGGGAGTCCTGCGTCATGAGGTGAGCGCTCAGGTCATGGTTTGGGCTTCAGGTTCAATCCGAGCAGCACCTGGTCCCGGTCCGACAGGTCGCCGATGATGCGGCGCAGGGGCAGCGGCAGTTTCTTCACCAGCGTGGGCACGGCGACGATCTGCGCGTCCTTGGCCAACTGTGGCTGCTGGTAGACATCGATCACGCTCAGGTCGTACTGTCCCTGCAGGTGCGTCTCGCAAATCTTTTTGGCGTTGGCGATGGCTTGGGTCGAGCGCGGCGTCATGCCGGTGACGTACAACTGCAGCACATAGACCTGCTTCTGCGGCGTGGCAAGGGATTGCTCGAACGCCGCGTTCGCGTTCTTGGCTTTCTTCGCTTTCTTCGCTTTCATCGTGACCTCTCGAGCAATAAGTCGGTCATGCGCCGGACCTGGGGGCGGAGATCAGGTTCAGCCCCACCAGGACGCGCTCGGTGTTGGAGAGGTCGCCGATGATCTTGCGCACCGGCTCCGGCAGTTTGCGCACCAGCGTCGGGATCGCCAGGATCTGGTCGTCCTTCGCCAGTTGCGGCGTCTCTATCAAGTCGATCACCTCTATCCTGTATTGCCCTTCCAGGTGTTTCTCGCAGATGCGCTTGAGGTTGGCAAATGCCTCCAACGACTTCGGCGTCTGTCCCGCCACGTAGAGCCGCAACCTCCATGCTTCTTCCGCCGCCGTTTTGGCGGCGGCGGTCTTACGCTTGGCGTTCATCGCGCAGCTCCTTTCCCTTGTTTGGGTGTTTTCCCCGCGCGATCGCCCGCAGCCTCGCGCCGGCGCGCCATGTCGGTGCGGTTGCCGGCGAGGAGCGTGTTGCGCATCCGGTCCTGCTCCATCAGTTTCGCCGCCCCCGCGCGCTCGACTTCGTACTCCGCGCGCAGCACCGCGATCTGCGCCTCCATCGCTTCGCGCTTGCGCTCGAGTTCGCGCGCTTTGCCCGCGCTCTCCTGCTCGCGCACCAGCGCCTGCGCCTGCTCCTCCCGCTCCAGCGTCACCCGCGCGGTGCCGGTCAGCAAGGCCCCCGAGGGCCCGACGTAGACGTCCTGCAATTCCACCCCGTGATCGGTCAGCAGGAACTCGCGCACCTGGTTCGAGTGGGCCATGCCGCGGGACTTGAGCAGATACAGGGCGCGGTTGCGTTCGGCGCCGATTTGCAGGTCGCGCAGCAAGAGCCAGGTGTCGGTCAGCGACGATATGGCGATATCGGGAGACTCGGCGGAGTCGCCGCCGCGGTTGAGGCTGACGAACGCGGCGGTAATCTGCTGCATCTTGAAGTAGTCGATCAGGCGCGTCAGCATCGCCTTCACGTCCTCCTCGCTGCCGATGGCGGCGAAGTTGGTGATCGGGTCGATGATCACGACCCGCGGTTTGAACTCGCTCACCAGCTTGTGGATGGTGACGAGGTGCATCTCCAGGCCGCAGATCGTCGGCCGCT
>CAISIP010000565.1 GCA_903885415.1 uncultured beta proteobacterium | reverse complement strand
GCCAGCGCGCCGTGCAGGCGCAGCCAGGCGGCCTGGTGGCTGCGCGCTGCGCCGTCTGGGCTGTACAGCCAGCGCTGCTCGCGCAGCGTCGCGGTGAAAACGCCGCGCAGCACCAGCGCGCGCACCCGTTGCGGGTGCTGCTGCGCGTAGGCCAGCGCCAGCGTAGCGCCCCAGGAGCCGCCCATCAGCAGCCATTGGCCGATGCGCAGGTGCTCGCGCAGCGCCTCCATGTCGGCGACCAGGTCCGCGCTGCGGTTGGCGCCGATGGCCGCCTGTGGCAGCGAGCGGCCGGCGCCGCGCTGGTCGAACAGGACGATGCGGTGGCGCTGCGGGTTGAACCAGCGCCGGTCGTCGGCGCTGCAGCCCGCACCCGGGCCGCCGTGCACGAACAGCGCCGGCAGGCCGAGCGGGTTGCCGCTGGTCTCCCAATAGACGCGGTGGCCGTCGCCTACCGCCAGCCAGCCGCTGTCGTGGCAGGCCAGCGGCGGGTACATGCTTTGCCAGGCGTGGGCGCTGCGCGGGTCCATGGCGCCTTCGCTCGGTGCAGCCGGTGGGCGCTGCCTAGGCGAGCCGGCGCACTGCGTCGCGGCCCAGCGCCGCGCTTTGCGGAAACACCAGCGACTTGATCACCACCGGCACCGCGCCCGAGGTGTCGAGCAGCGCGCCGATGTCGATGAAGTCGAACTCCTGCAGCACGATGCCGTCGATCGACACCACCGGGTTGGGCAGCGCACGCTCGCTGTGCGCGTGGATGCCGACCAGCCCGCCGATGTCGCCGTCGCCGACCAGCACCAGCGCCAGCCCCTGCGACAGCAGGCTGTGCAGCCCCTGCGCGACGCCCTGGCAAAAAGCGTCGAGCCGCGCGTAGGTGGCGGAACCCTGCCAGCGGTAGCACAGCGCCACCGGCTGCTCGCTGCCCAACAGGTCCATGCGCCGCAGCGCGATGCGCACCGCCTCGGCGATCGCTTCGGGGTCGAGCCGCTCGGCGTCCAGGGGCAGCGCCGGCGTGATCACCGGCAGGTTGCGCAGCGGCAGCGTGTGGTGTGGCTGCACGAAGATGGTTCCGCCGCTGACCTGGATGGTGTACTGCGAGGCGCCGACGACGGTGGCGCGGATGCCCTGGTCCGGCGCTTCGAGGCGAACGCCCCAGGCCTGCACCCGTTGCAGCATGGCGCGCGCCAGCGCCGGGCCGAGGTCGCCGTAGTGCCGCGCTTCGCGGTCGTAAATGTATTCGGATACGCCGCCGGAGAAGCTCAGCGCGTCGGGCTTGCGCTGATGGGCCATCGGCGCCAGTCGCAGCAGCGACGCGGTGGCGGCGCCGAGTTGGGGCGCGCGCATGGCGTCGAACAGGTGCTCGGCCATGCGCTCGACCAGCCGGGCGACGCCGGCGGCGTCGGGCAGCGCGCCGATGCACAGATCCAGCCCCACCTCGCCGGCGAGCCGGGCGGCAGCGGGCTCGATGCGCTGCACCCGGCCCTGCGCGTCAAAAGCAAGGATGCGCGCGCCGATGTCGATGGCGGTGAATTCGACGACCGCGCCGGCCTCGCAGACCGCGATCTTGGAGGTGCCCCCGCCGATGTCGACATTCATCACCCGCGCCGTGTCGCGGATCGAGCGCGCTGCGGCGCCCGAGCCAAATGCAGCGAGTTGGGTTTCGAGCGCGTCGCCGGCGCTGACAGCGACGAAACGCCCGGCCTGCGCGGCAAACAGGTCGCCGATGGCGCGCGCGTTGCTGCGCCGTACCGCCACGCCGGTCAGGATCAGCGCGCCGCTGTCGATCTGCTCGGGCCGCACCTTGGCCAGCGCGTACTGGCGCTCGATGAAGGTCTGCAGCGCCGCCGCGTCGATGCTTTCGTCGGCCGCGTAGGGCGTCAGCAGCACCTCGGACTCGTGCACGACCACGCGCTCGGAGACGATATAGCGGTTGTCCAGCCGCTCAAGCAGCAGGCGCGAGAAGACCAGGTGCGAGGTCGACGACCCGATGTCGACGCCGACGCTGACCAGGACGATCTCGTCCTCGAACTCCATGCTGCGCCGCACGCTGCTGAAGAATACCCGGCCGCCCTCGCTCGCGCTCATGCTGCTGGGGGTAGGGCGCTGTGCGGGCGCGTCAGACGACCTCGCCGGTGGAGGCGCCGGTGGGTGCTTCGTACCAGGCGGACTCCATCCGGTTGGGAACCCCGTTCTTGCGCAGCGTCTCTTCGTATTCGCGGCGGATGTAGCGGTCTTCCATCCAGTACGGAATCGCGGTGCCGCCCTCGTTGACGTCGATCGCGGTGTAGTCGGTGTGCTTGGCGCCCGGCGCACCGGGGTCGCGTCCCGGGTTGTGCGGTCCGAACCAGGCCGTCAGGCGCAGCGGTTCTGCGCCGGCGCTGAAATGCTGGTGGTACCAGCGTGCGCCGCCGGGGGCCGCGGTGACCATGCCGACCGGTTCGTAGTCGAGCCTGCGCACCTCGTCGGCCTTGCCGCTTTCCCACGGCCGCTCGCCGTTGCGTTCGGGCCAGGAATAGGTGTAGCCCTTTCCCTTGAGGCAAATAAGCACCGCCGCCGAGGTGTGGGCGTGGGCCTTGGAGTAGCGGCCGTTCTCGTGCTGTCCGATCCAGTAGTAGAACTGGTTGTTGGTCATGAAGGGCTCGACCCGGCGCCAGCCCAGCGAACGCCGGTTGTCCAGCGGAAGCTCGCAGTTCACCACGTCGGGTATGAAGTTGGTGCGGCGCATCGCCAGCCCGCGCACCGGGTCGGGCTCGATGTCGTCCTTGGGCTTGAAGAAGTCGTCGGCGCCGTTGAAGCGGTCACGAAACACGAAGGGGTTGTTGAACACCGCATCGACGTTGTTGATCATGTTGAGCACATTGGGCGCCGTGTTGCCCGCCAGCAGCAGCGCGCCGCCCGAGGTGGCGTTGACGATGCGAAACCAGGCGTTCATCGGGATCGAGAACATCGAGCCCTTCTGCCATTCGAAGACATGCTTCTTGGCGTCGCCCTCCTGCCAGACCTCGGTCGTTCCCCGGCCCTCGACGACCAGGTAGATTTCCTCGTACATATGGCGCTGCGCGTGCAGCGCGCCCATGGGCGGCACCTCGACGACGAAGCAGCCCCATTTGGTCTCGGTGCCATAGAGCTGGATGAAGTGGCCCCTGCCGCCGGTGC
>CAISIP010000564.1 GCA_903885415.1 uncultured beta proteobacterium | reverse complement strand
TGCTGCTGATGAGTTCGGTGCTCCCGGCCACCGTGCGCGATGTGGCCGCCATCGGCGCAACGGCAGGCATTCGCGTGCTCGACGCGCCGGTCAGTGGCGGACGCGTGTCGGCAGCGCAAGGCACGCTCACCATCCTCGCAGGCGGGGCGCCGCAAGACCTCGCTGCCGCACATCCGGTGCTTGCGTTGCTCGGCAACCGTATCGTGCACTGCGGTCCGACGGGCAGTGGCGCGGCCGTGAAAATCGTCAACAACATCCTGGGCGTTGCCAACATGTTTCTCATGACCGAGGCCTCGCGGCTGGCACAAGAACTCGGACTGGACCCGGACTGGGTGGCCGGCGTGATGGAGCAGAGCTCGGGCCGCAACCTGGGAACACGCGACCCGCCAGCGCACCGCCAGCTCTACCAGCTGAACTCCGACAGCCCGCAGAGATTGCAGGCGCTGCTCGGGGTCTGTCGCAAGGACCTCGCGCTGGCGCAGGCGCTGGCGCTCGAGAACGGGCTCGCACTGCCGATGCTTGAGGCGGTCAAGGCCGCGCTGGATGCAACCCCTGACGACGCGATTGGCGCACAGTGGCGCCGGCTGGCCGGGTAGGCACGATCGGTGCGCGGCCCCAGGCCTATGCCGCGACGCCCATGCGACGCTGGTACTCGACGTCCAGCGCCGCGCCCCCCTCGGCGCGCGCAACGATCGTCCCGCGCAGCATCACGAAGCCCTGCTGCACGCGCTCACGCACTGCTCCGATCGCGGGCTCAGCGATAACCACCGTGACGCCTTCGGCAGCCAGTCGCACCGCGGTATCAACGAGTTGGCGCACGACCAGCGGAGCGAGGCCGGTCACCATCTCGTCGAGCAGCAGCAGGCGCGGCCTGCCCATGAGTGCGCGGCTGACCGCGAGCATCTGCTGCTCGCCGCCGCTGAGCACGCCTGCCAGTTGCTGCGCGCGCTCGCGCAAAATGGGAAAACGGTCGAGCCCGGCCTCGATATCCGCCGCTCTGGCCCCCAGCAGCTGCGCCATGACCTCAAGGTTTTCGCGCACCGACATGCGCATGAAGAGCTGCCGCCCCTGCGGCACCAACGCCACGCCGTGGCGCGCACGCTGCATGGCGCTCAGACGGCCAAGGTCCTTGCCATCGAGCAGCACCTGCCCGCTGGAAGCCACTCCCCCATAGATGGCGTTAAGGCAGCTGCTCTTGCCCGCGCCGTTGGGACCGACTAGCAGCGTGATGGCGCCGGGCCTGGCGTCGAAGTCAGCGCGGTCGAGCGCCAAGGCCTTGTCATAACGCACAGTCAGACCCCTCACCTGAAGTCCCGCCGCGGTGCCTTCGCACGGCCCTGCCTGGGTCATTCCGCGCCTCCTGCCTGTCCGTCGTCGGAGCCGAAGTAGACCGACTGCATCTCGGGGCTCGCAAGGCACTCGCCCGGGCTGCCGTCGAAGACCTTGGCGCCCAGGTTGAGCAGCGCGATACGATGCGCCAGCGAGGCCACGATGTCGACGTTGTGGTCGACCAGGATCACGCCGCAGCCGCTCTTGAGGATTTCGGCGATCGCCGACCTGATGCCGCTGACGCCGCGCGCGTCGCTGCCGGCAAAGGGCTCATCGAGCAGCATCAGCGCGGGTTTCATGAGCAAGGCGCGTCCAACCTCGAGCAGGCGCAGCTCGCCGAGCGTGAGCTCCATGCAGGAGCGGTCAATCGCCTCCAGGCCCAGCGCAGCTGCAACGCGATCGACCTCCAGGTCGAGCCCAGGGTCGCCGGCACCGGCCATACCGCGCACCAGTTGGCGCAGCATGCCGCCCAGCGAGCCCATGGAACGCGCGACCAGTCCGACGATCATGTTCTCGCGCACGGTCATGTCAAGCGCGACCTGGGGGTGCTGAAAGGTACGGGCCAGACCGTTCAAGCGCGCGCGGCGCGAGGGTGCCCCGGTAAGCGGGCGACCGGCCGCGTGGATGGTTCCGGTGTCGGGTCGCTGCTCGCCACCGATCAGATCGACCAGGGTCGTCTTTCCTGCGCCATTGGGTCCCACCAGCCCCAGGACCTCACCGGCATATACCGTGAGCGAGACCGTGTCCACAGCGCGCACCGCGCCAAAGGCCTTGGAGACATCGCGGCAGTCCAGAATAGGGGTCGCCATTAGCGCGGCCCCCGCATCCCGCTGTCGCCGCCGGTCCGACCCAGCAGCCGGTTCCAGCCCAACAGCAAATAGCCCAGGATGCCGCGCGGCGCAGCCACCAGAACCAACAACACCGCCAGCGAGAAGAACAGCGAGCCGGTGCTTTTGAAGAAGGTGAGTTGGAAAGTGAAGGTCACGACCAGCACCGCACCCAAAATAGCGCCCCAGGGTCGGTCCTGGCCACCAAGCAGCGTCATGAACATCGTCAGGAAGACGAGCTCGACCACGAAGGACTCAGGCAACACCGCATGATTGACGACGGCGAACATGCTGCCGCCAAGAGCGGCCACCATGGCACCCACGGCCAGCGTAACCAGCGAAAGGGTGCTGACGCGCACGCCGGCGGATTCCACTGCGATGGCGGCGCGGCGCTGTGTGCGCACCACAATGCCGAAGGGTGACGCGCGCAGGCGTGACAGCAGCAAGCCCACCAGCCAGACCGCGAGGATGGTAATGGCTACCAGCACCGAGTTGCCCACAGGCTGGCCGTCGAGGCTGGGCGCACGCAGCGACTGGATGCCCGCAGAACCGCCGGTAAGCGCCTCGGCGTCAACAAGCCAGGTCGAGAATGCGATGCCAAACAAAAGCGTGACCGCCGCTAGGTAGAAGCCCGAGAGCCGGCGCGTGGCCATACCCAGCACGACCGCCACTGCGGCAGCTAGCAATGCGCCGATCGGTACCGCCCAGGCCAGATCCCAGGTGGTGCGGGTCGCGACCAGTGCCATGGCATAGGCACCCAAGCCGAGGTACGCGTTGTAGGCCATCGACAGGGCGCCACCCATGATGAACGGCAGGTACATGCCCAGCGAGATGAATGCGTAGGTGGCCGTCAGCAGCGCGACCGCCTCGAGGTAGGGGTTGCCGCTGACCAGGAAGATCGCCGCGACCGCGATCGCCAGCGTGAGGGTGGCCTCGAGCAGTCCGGATG
>CAISIP010000563.1 GCA_903885415.1 uncultured beta proteobacterium | reverse complement strand
TCCGAATCTACGAAGGCCTGCTGTTTTTCAAGCGACTGAGTCGGTACGAAGTGGTCAGTTATGACTTTGTCAACGGCGCGCCTGCCTTAGGCGCTTGGGTGGATGTGCAGGACGCAGACGCGCAGTACGCGCAACTTAGCGATCTGGCCCGAAGCAAGAAGCACTTATACCGAGATATTTGCCAGCTGCTGCCACCGGATCCCGATTCTTTTCCAGGAACTAAGCGCGACTGGCTAATGCCGACGGCCATGGCGCCCGAGGTGCTTGACTATTTTTTCAACCAGCGAACCCAAGTCTTCACGCAACTCGACGCGCGCAAACGTCTGCTGCTGCGGTCGATCTATCCCTCTGCCCAATACCAGCCGATTCTTCCCGCGATTGATCGAAAGTGGGAGCGCGCCACCAATCTGCGTCGGGAACATCGCCATGCAATGGCCGGCCGCGGATACTTCGTTTTTCAATCCAAGGGCAGTCCGGAGGGATCGTGGCTGGAACTGGTCGAGCTGTCGCATAACGGGTTTTCTGCCCAGTCCAGTTCCCCGATACCGGTGCAGCAGTGGGGCGACGCAACCATTGATTACGGCGACCGGCAACGCTCCACGCTGCGCGCCATGGCCATTCGCAACGACATCAGCGGCTCTTGCGTTTTGCACAGCTTCACGCTTTGCGAGCCTGACCTGGCCTGGAGAAAGTTTGTCGGCGCGTTGTCGTCCCGCGGCACAAGCGAAGCGCTAGACAAGCCGGAGGAATCCGTCCAAATTCATTTGCCCCTGGCCCGCTCGATCAACTCGGCGACAAACCGGGACGGAATCGCGTAGCTGATGCCCGAGGGCTGGCTAAGAGCCGACTCGCGTGTTCCCTTGATCAGGGCCATGCTAAGCACGCCCAGCAAATCGCCCTGAACCGGATCGAACAGGGGGCTTCCGCTATTGCCCGGATAGGCGGTTGCGTCGAGCTGGAATAGGTCAAAGGCTCCCGTGCGCAATCCGCGCACCACGGCTTCGTTGAGCAGCCGCGCCGTCTGCGCGGGAAGCACCGACTGGGTAATCGAGGAGATCATTCCACGATGGGTCACCGCAGAGAACCCGAGCATGCCGCCAATCGGAAAGCCCATGAAGGCGACCGATTGTCCTTCGCGCACCAAGACAGAGTCCCGGATCGACAGGGGGGGCGCCGCCTCTCCCTCAAAGCGCAGCAAAGCAAGGTCATGCAGCAGATCGACCTCCAGCACCACCGCCCGGCGCCGCTTGAAATCAGCCCCCGCGGCGCGCACTGGAAGCATCACTGACAATTCCGACGGGTTGTCTGAAGCGCCATCCAACGGGCCCGCCACCACATGCGCGGCCGTCACGGCCAGATTGCCGTCGCCGACTACAAAGCCGGTGCCACGCATCCGAAATCGCGGGCTATCGCTAGCCCTCCAGGTGCCGACAATCACCACCGAGGGCTTCACGCGGGCGATCACCTCTGTGATTTCAGCGCGTGCCGGTCCATGCCACAGGGCCAGGGCGACGGCAAGCAGGCAAGGCCAGGCTGCAGTTCTCACCACGCTACAAGCTCTTCAACAATGTCGCCACCTCGGCTTGGGCCGGGAACTTGTCACCCAATTTCGCCATCGCATCGAGTTCCTTGCGGGCCAGATCCTTCTTGCCGCCGCGCAGATGAATCCGTGCCAGGTTGAGCCTGAAGGCCGGGTTCTGCGCTTGAAGAGCCAGTGCCTTGGTTTGCCATTCAAGCGCCTTGGCGTAATCTTCCTTTTCAGACAGCAACATCGCCAAGGTATCCATGAAGGCGGGATGATCGGGCGCCAGCGCCACGGCACGTTCCGCGTAGGCTATGGCACCGTCTTTCTTCAGTCTTCCGCTGACCCATGCCAGATTGTTCAGCGCGAGCGCGTTGCTCGCCTGCATCTGCGTGACCTTGCGATACAGCGATTCTGCGCCGGCGTAGTCCTTGCGCAGCACGGCGGTATCACCGAGGTACAAGGGGAAAATCACATCGCCCGGGTGCTCCTTAAGCCATGCGACCTGCAGCCTCTCCTGCTCGGTCGTCTTTCCCTGCTTCCCGAGGGTCGCGTGCAACTTCGCCGCGAGTTCGGCTGCGGGGGCTTTTGTCAGCCCGAACCGATAGGCTTCAGCAGCAAGTTCCCACTTCCCCTGATTCACCGAGATGTCACCCTCAAACTGGTATCCCACCGGTTCCTTGGGACGCTGCTTCTGTATGCTGCGCGCAATGCCAACCGCCTGCTGGTAATCACGCGCATCCACCGCCAGCATGATCAAGCCCCGCTGGGCGTCCAACAGGTCGGGTTTGACTTCCAGCGCTTTGCGAAGGCTTTGAGCGGCCGCGTCCTTGTCCTTGGCCGCCATATGCGCGTTCGCGAGTCGGACGTGCCCAAATGCAGACCGTGGCTGCAGTTCCACCACCCGCCGGTAGCTGGCCAGCGCCTGGCTCATGTCGCCCACCGTCTGCTGGGCGCGCCCCAACGCGTCGTGAACCTCCGGGCTATTGGGCAAGGCCGCGACGGCTTCAAGGCCTGCGGCCACCGCCTTGCGGGGTTCATTGCCGCGCAGGTAAAGTTCAACCAGCAGCAGTCGCGGCGGCGTGTCGCCGGGGTTTTCTGCGATGGCGCGGCTGATCAACTCCGCCACCTCGTCGACTTTGCCACCCGCACGGGCCTTCAGTTCGGCCAGCGCGAGCAACGCCCGCACGTTCTTGCGGTCCTTCGCCAGCAGTGCCTCAAAGCGTTTGCGGGCTTCGTCGGGCTTCTTGTCGCCCATGTCGAGCGCTGCTAGGCTGGCGACCGAAGGGAAAAAGAGCGGATCCATCGCCAGCGATCGCTCGAAGCTTTTTCGCGCCCCCGCCAGGTCCTTCTTGGCCAGCAGCACCCGGCCTCGGAGGTTGTCGGCCAGCGGCCGCTCGGGTTGCTTTTTCTGCAGCCCATCGATGGCCTTGAGTGCGCGGTCAAATTCTCCACGTCGTAAATGGGTGCTGATCAAGGCCAGATCGGCATTCGACCCCTTGTCAAGCCCGGCAATGTCCTGCAACTCGGCCAGCGCCTCATCCGATCGCCCAGCGGCGAGGTGGGTCAGCGCCAAAGAGGTGCGGGTACGGGTGTTTTGGGGGTCCTGTTGGGCGGCCTTGGCGAAATACGCCTCGGCCTTCTTGAGGTCGCCGTTTTGCAAATAGACCTGAGCCGCCGTGGCGAGGGTCGCGGCGTCCGGCGACGCCAGCAGCGCCGGCTGCAGGGTGGCCAGGGCCTTTTCAGGCTGCCCCGACTGCAGGTACGTCAAGATCAGCAAGCGCCGCGCAAGAACGGCGCCGGGCGCCACCTTGATCGCCTTGTCCAGATAGGCCTCGGCCTGCAGCAGCGAGTTGGCTTGCAGTTCGATGGCACCGGCCAACTGCAGGCACATAGGGTTTTCGGGCGAGCCCTTGATCATCTGCTGCGCCAACTCGCGGGCCAGCTTGAAGTCCTTCTTCTGGTACGCCAGCAAGGTTGCGAAATAGCGCGCCTGCGGGCTGTTGGGCGAAGCCTTCTTGAGCAACTCGAGCTGCTCGGAGGCTTCGTCAAGCTTGCCGCCACCCAGCAGGCTGCTCAGGATGGCGCCGTGGCCCTCCACATAATCGGACTTGACATCGACCGACTTTCGGTAAGCCGCGAGTGCCTCGGCAGTCTGGGACTTTGCGTGCAGCAGGATATCGCCCTTGAGCTTCCATGCCTCGTAGTCGCCCGGCGCGGTGGCGAAAATCGTGTCTATCGTCGCCAGCGCAGAATCGAACTCGCGGCGCGCTGCCAGCAAGCGTGCGCGCATCAGGAGCGCCGGCGCGTAGGTTGCATCCGCCGCCAGCGCCGAATCCAGCGCGGCGCGCGATAGATCGACTTCTCCCTGGGCGGCGTGGGCCATCGCCAGCGAAGTCTTCAGGCTGGCCCTGGCGGCAACATCCTTGAAGTCGCTTGCGGCAAACTCTTGCGTCAGTTTTTTGTACTGTCGCTGGGCGAGCAATGCCTGCGCCAGGGCCGGCACCAGCAACTCTTGCGGATGCTTCAGCTCCATCGCCTTGCGCAATTCGGTCTCGCCGCCAGCCGCGTCGCCGCTGCGCAGCAGGGCAAGTCCGAGCAGATAGCGCGCCTCGGGCTGGGCAGGATCCTTCTGCAAGGCGTTCTTGATCTGAATTGCCGCTGCCTTCGGGTCATTCTTCGCCATGTAGTCGCGCGCAGACGCGAGCATGGCGGCGGGCTTTTCGCCACCGCATGCGCTGAGCAGGAGCAGCAGCAGCAGCGACGAGGGAGCGGATGCAAGAGAACCGAAACGAAACATGGCTTGAACCTTTGGATATGTTGAATATAGGAAGATGAACCTGTTTGGCGACGCCGGCGGGACTACTTCAGGCTCAGGCGGTGCATCAGGTCGTAAAGGGTGGGCCGACTTACCCCGAGCAATTCGGCAGCCCGCACCATATTGCCGTTCACCCGGCCGAGGGCCGCGATGATCGCGCTCTTGTCGGTACGATCGCGCATCGTGCGCAGATCCAGCATCAAAGGACCTGCGTTGGAGTCGGTCTGGCCCAAGCCGAGGTCCTCGGACGAAATCGTGCTGCCCTCGGCCATGATGACCGCGCGGCGCACACAGTTTTCCAACTCGCGGATATTGCCCGGCCAAAGGTGGGCCTCTATCGCTTGAACGGCGTCATCTCCAAGTGCCATGAAGCCGCGGTCCTGCTCGCGGACAAAGCGGCGCACAAAGGCATGCGCCAGCAAAGCCGGGTCGCCGATGCGCTCACGCAGCGGCGGTATGGTGATAACAATTTCTGCCAGTCGGTAATACAAGTCCTCACGGAATCGTCCTTCCTTGGTCAATGCCTTGAGGTCCTGATGGGTGGCACAGACGATGCGCACGTCGACCGGGATTTCATGGCGCCCGCCAACACGCTCAATCGTCCTCTCCTGCAAAAAGCGCAGCAATTTAGCCTGCAAGGGAAATGGCAGGTCGCCAATTTCATCGAGCATCAGGCTGCCCCGCGTGGCGAGCTCTATCTTTCCCAGCGTTGTCTTGGCGGCGCCGGTGAAGGCGCCTTTCTCATAGCCAAACAATTCGCTTTCAATCAGGTTTTCGGGAATCGCCGCACAGTTGATCGCCGAAAATTTTTCTGCCCTTCGTCCCGAAGCCTGATGCAGTGCGCGCGCCAGCACTTCCTTGCCCGTGCCGCTTTCGCCCAACAGCATCACGCTCGCGCTGCTCGGTGCCACCTTCTCGATCGTTCTGCAGATGCGCAGCATGGCAGGGTCACGGGTGATCAGCCCGGCCGTATCGGGAATCTGGGACTCCCTCAGCCTGCGGTTTTCGGCCTGCAGCTCTGCCAACTTGAACGCCCGCCCAAGGGTCAACTTGAGGAGCTCCGGCTCAAAAGGCTTGGGGAAGAAGTCGTAGGCGCCCAGTGCGATCGCACGCAGCGCATTGGCGCGCTCGTTTTGACCTGTCAGCACGATGACCTTGGTGTCGGGTGCCGCCGCCAAAATCTGCGCGAGCAACCAAAACCCCTCGGATACCGAGTCCGGATCCGGGGGCAGACCCAAGTCCATGGTCACGACGGTCGGCATGTGCCGGCGCAGCTGCACCAGCGCGCTTTCGCGATCGTGGGCCACCACAGCGTCGAACCCGTCCAGCGCCCATTTGATCTGCGTCTGCAGGCCGAGGTCATCCTCGACAATCAGCACGCAGCGCGTCTCGCGCACAGTCATGCAGCCACCCGCACCGAGGCTTCTGCCTGCCTGGGCAACTGAGACAGGGGCAGCAGCATCGTCACCCGGGTTCCCTGCGCGGGTCGGCTTTGCACCGTCATGCGGCCGCCGAGTTCTTGCACATACTGATAGCTTTCATAGGCGCCGATCCCCATCCCGCCCGTCTTGCTGCTCTGAAATGGCTTGAACAGGCGCTCATTCACGAATTCCGGCGTCATCCCGACGCCCGAATCACCGACTTCCACCACCGCGAAATCGCGTCCGCGGGCCAGACGCAGCCAGACCCGATCTGTCGAGCCGGTTGCATCCAGGGCGTTGTTCACCAAGTGACCAATGACGCGCGTGAGTCGGTCTGCGTGGCCGTTTGCCATCACCCTGTCAACGGCCACAATTTCCATCGCCCTGCCTCGCCCCGCAGCCAGCTGCGCCATGGATTGGG
>CAISIP010000562.1 GCA_903885415.1 uncultured beta proteobacterium | reverse complement strand
TTCGGATCGTCTTCGCTGGGAACGTAGCGTCCCCCGGGGCCGGTCGTGAGGTTGATGACCAGCGAGCGGTGGCGCCTGCGGATACGGTCCACCACGTCGCGGTAGTGGTCGACGTCCATTGAGGGCCTGCCGGTCGCCGGGTCGCGGACATGGATATGGACCACCGCGGCTCCGGCCTCGGCGGCCGCCAGACATTCGTCGGCAATCTGTGCGGGCGTGACAGGTAGATACGGCGTCTGCTCGGGCTTGGTCAGGTTGCCGGTGACGGCGCAGGTGAGGAGCGTGGGGCGGTCGTGCATCTCACAGGCTCCTTCCACCGTCGACCACGAATCGCGAGCCGGTCGCAAAGCGCAGCGTCGTGGCGCAGGCCTCAATGGCCGATGCAATGTCTTCAACCTGCCCGATGCGCTTCAGGGGAATCGTGGCGGCGGCCTTGTCGTTAAAGTCGGCGCCGCGCCCCGGGACAAAGGCCGAGTCGACGACACCGGGCGAGACCGCCAACACACGCACCTGCGGCGCCAGCGCCTTCGCCAGCGACTTGGTCAGCATGTCGACGCCCGCCTTGGCCGCCACATAGGCCAGGTTGCTGCCGGCGCCGGTGAAGCCGGCAATCGACGACACGTTGACGATCAACCCGTCGCCGCCGAGCTTGAGCAGCGGCGCGAAGGCCCGGATCGTGGCAAACACACCGCGCAAATTGGTCTGCACGATGTCGTCAAACAGCGCGTCGTCGAGTCCATCGAGATCGGCCGCCGCCACCGAGCGGGTATAGCCGGCGCTGTTGATCAGGATGTCGCATCGCCCCGCCCGCTCTAAGACCGACTGCGCGGCTGCGCGCAGGGCGGCGCTGTCGGTCACGGAAGCAGTCAATGCGAAATGCGGCCCGCCAGCCACCCCAGGCAAGCGGTCCAGCAGCGCCTGCACCGCGGCGCTGTCGCTACGGTCGATGGACACAATGCGCGCGCCCAGCGCGCACAGCCTTCTGGCGCTCGCCATGCCAATCGCGCCCTTGCCGCCGGTGATGACGGCCACCCGTCCGTCGAGCCGGCTCTGCGGTTCAAAGCTCATGAGAATCCTTGTCCAATTTCAGGGGATCGGCGGCATCGGAAAATGCATCTCGCCGGGCTGCAGCACCAGGTCATAGTGCAGGGTATAGGCGTTGCCGGACGGCGCCGCGGCTTGTTCGAAACGCCCCACCAGGCTCTCGACGACCGAGAAAGTGACATCGGTGTGCAAGCGCTCGTCGTCATCGGCGAATACCTGCGTCACCAGCACCTGGTGGCCTGGCTTGGACACCATGAAATGCAAATGCGCCGGCCGGTAAGGATGGCGCCGCTGGGCCCGCAGCAGTTCGCCGCAAGGCCCGTCGGTCGGGACCGGATAACCGGCGGGGCGTACCGATCGAAAAGCGAAACGGCCGTTTGCGTCGGTGCGGAAACGGCCGCGCAAATTCATATCGGGCTGCGCGTCGTCCTGGTTTTCGTACAAGCCCACCGGCGACGCCTGCCAGACATCGACGACCGCGTCGGCCAGGGTTTCGCCGGCGCCGCTGCGCACAGTTCCCTGAACCAGCAGCGTTTGCGTCACGTCCTGCGCTTCCTGGCCACGGGCGATGCTCTGGCCGCTTGCGTACTCGGGGGCGCCAGCGCGCCAGAAGGGCCCCAGCAGCGCGGCGTCGGTTTTGTCGTGCGCCGGCGTGGACGCTGGCGTCGCGTCGTTGAGCAGCGTGATCAGCGTGGAGGCTCCCAGTATGTCTGAGGCCAGGATGACTTCGTTCTTTTTCTCGCTGGTAGCCTGGCCCAGACCGACCACAAAAGCGCAGGCGGCCTCGAACTCCGGTTCGGTGGGACGCACCTCGCGGATGAAGGCATGCAGGTGTTGGACCAAGGCGGTGCTGATCTGTCGCAGTCGCGGGTCGGGCGTTCGCTGCATGACCTCCAAGACCTGTTGCGTGATGTTGTCGGCGGTGACGAAGTCCATGCGTATCCTGTGCATTCGAGTGCGCCATGATAGCGTCCTCTTTGCCCGGGCCGCGCCGCGGCGCGCGCGTCAAACTTAGCGCCATGGCTGCGTGCCGTGCGGCATGGCCGGTTGCCGCAACCTGCGGCTTTGATGAAATATTCCGGCCACTGGGGCCGGATAGCGACGATTTCCAGCTATCGTCAAAGGCTGGGCGACACCGCCGTTTCGGCAGCCGCACAGTCCAACCCAAAGGATTTTCATGAGCAAAGCACCATCGGCCATCTCGCCCGCAGGCAGCAGCGACGTCGCGCACCATCTGCACCCTTACACCCAACTGCGCCAACTGGAGAAGGACGGGCCACTGGTGATCGTGCGTGGCGAGGGCGTGCAGGTTTT
>CAISIP010000561.1 GCA_903885415.1 uncultured beta proteobacterium | reverse complement strand
GTCCGACAGCGCAGCGGCTGTGGCCGGCCTGTACGACGTGCCCGCCTTTGGCAACGTGTCGCTGCTGCACATGACCGACTGCCACGCGCAGCTCAAACCGATCCATTTCCGCGAACCCAGCGTCAACCTCGGCTTTGGCAGCATGCGCGGGCGGCTGCCGCACTTGGTGGGCGAGCATCTGCTGCGCAGCGCCCAGGTGCGCATGGGCAGCGCACAGGCCCATGCGCTGACGCACCTGGACTTCGAGCAGGCGGCGCAGCGCTACGGCAAGGTCGGCGGCTTCGCCCATCTGGCAACGCTGGTCAAACGCCTGAAAGCCAGCCGTCCGGGCGCGCTGCTGCTCGACGGCGGCGACACCTGGCAGGGCTCGGCAACGGCGTTGTGGACCAAGGGCCAGGACATGGTCGAGGCGGCCCGGTTGCTGGGCGTGGACCTGATGACCGGGCACTGGGAGTTCACGCTGGGCATGCAGCGGGTCAAGGAGATCGTCGACAAGGAGTTGGCCGGCAAGATCGAGTTTCTGGCGCAGAACATCAGGACCAACGACTTTGGCGATCCGGTGTTCAAGTCCTGGGTCATGCGCGAAATAAACGGCGTTGCCTGCGCCATCGTCGGCCAGGCATTTCCCTACACGCCGATTGCGAACCCGCGCTACCTGGTGGCCGATTGGGGCTTTGGCATCCAGGAAGAGAGCCTGCAAAAGACCGTTGACGAGGCGCGCTCGCAGGGCGCGCAACTGGTGGTCCTGCTGTCGCACAACGGAATGGATGTGGACCTCAAACTCGCCAGCCGGGTCAGCGGCATCGACGCTATTTTGGGCGGTCATACGCACGACGCGATGCCGGTGGCCAGCGTGGTGGCCAACCGTGGCGGCCAGACCATCGTCACCAACGCCGGCTCCAACTCAAAGTTTCTCGGCCTGATCGACTTCGAGGTCAGGGGCCGCAAGCTGGTCGATTTTCGCTACCGCTTGCTGCCGATATTTGCCAACGTGCTGCCCGCCGACCGGGAAATGGACGCGCTCATCAACCGGGTGCGCGCGCCCTTTGAAGCCCGGCTGGGCGAGAAACTCGCGGTCAACGAAGGCCTGCTGTACCGGCGCGGCAACTTCAACGGCAGTGGCGACCAGTTGCTGCTCGACGCGATGATGGAACTGCAGTCGGCCGAAATCGCTTTTTCGCCCGGATTCCGCTGGGGAACGACGCTGCTGCCCGGCCAGGCGATCACCCGCGAATGGCTGATGGACATGACGGCCATTACCTACCCCTACGCCACCCTCAGCGAGATCAGTGGCGGGACCATCAAGACCATTCTGGAGGACGTGGCCGACAACCTGTTCAACCCCGATCCCTACTACCAGCAGGGCGGCGACATGGTGCGGGTGGGGGGGCTGCAGTACCGCTGCGACCCGCAGGCGGCCATGGGAAAGCGCATCGACCAACTGATGCTCGGCGGCAAGCCGCTGCAGGCCGATCGCAGGTACAAGGTTGCCGGTTGGGCGCCGGTTTCCGAAGAGGCGGCCAGGGCCGGTGGCAAGCCGATCTGGGAACTGGTGGAAACCTGGCTCAAGTCCAAGGGAACGGTGTCGGCTCGCCAGCCCAACCTGCCGACGCTGGTGGGCGCAGCGGACAACCCGGGCAGCGCGGCGTTCTGACGCGATGGCGGCCCTGCTCCTGGGGAAGATGTTTGGATTTGGAAAGCGCGCGCTGCATGAAGCGCAATGCAAAGGACTTGACGATGACAATTGACTGGACCCATTTCACGCCGTGGACGTCGCTGTCCGGCGGCGTCTTGCTTGGTGTTGCCGCCGCCCTGTTTATCCTGCTCAACGGCCGCATTCTGGGCATCAGCGGCATTCTGGGCGGATTGCTCGTGCCCCGATCGGGCGACATCGGCTGGCGCGTCGCTTTTTTGGCCGGGCTCGGCGCCGCGCCGCTGCTGGCTTCCCTGCTCGCACCGGCCGACGCTTTTGCGCAGCCCCGTATCGACGCCGGCTATGGGCTCATCGTGGTGGCGGGCATTCTGGTGGGCTTCGGCACCCGTTACGGATCGGGTTGCACCAGCGGCCACGGAGTGTGCGGACTGTCGCGGCTTTCGCCGCGCGCCCTGGTGGCGACGCTGAGCTTCATGGCCGCCGGATTCCTGGTGGTGTTGGTTGTGCGGCATACCGGCTGAGGAGACGGACCATGCATCGCGCCAGTGAATTTGTCGTCGGCCTGCTGGCTGGCCTGGGCCTGCTGCTGTCGGGCATGACCGACCCGGCAAAGGTGCTGGGTTTTCTCGACCTTTTTGGTGCCTGGGATCCGTCCCTGGCGCTGGTCATGGGCGGCGCGATCGCAGTCGGCTTGTTCGCGTTTTCGTTGGCCAAGAAGCGGACCCGCACGTTTCTGGGCGGCGCCTTGCATCTGCCCCAAGCCCAGCAGATCGACAAGCCCCTGGTGATCGGTGGCCTGCTGTTTGGCGCAGGCTGGGGTCTGGCCGGTTTCTGCCCGGGCCCCGCGCTGGTCGCGCTGGCAGCGGGGCATCCCAAAGCCGCCGCCTTTGTCGCCGCAATGATCGCCGGCATGCTGCTGTGCGATGTCCTAGACCGCCGCCTGCACCGCGCGCCGACCGCCTGATCGCATCGGTCGGCGCCCAGGCGCCCGACTCAGACCGGATTCTTGTGGCTGCCGTCGCACAGCGGCTGGTTGGCGCTGGCCTTGCAGCCGCAGAAGTGGACCGTCTTGCTTTCCGCTGCGCTGTACTTCACCGGCGTGAAGGCGCTGCCCTTGTGCGATCCGTCACAGAAGGGCTGGCTCTTGCTCTGGCCGCAGGAGCACCAGTAATAGTCCTTGCCCTGCTCGACGGCAATGGCGATCGGGGTGTCGGTGGCGCGAACGGGTTGGGTCATATCGTCTCCTGATTGTTTTAAGCGGCTAGTGTCGCCGAAAAACCGGGGCTCCTGATGGGACTCAGGTCCACCAGCGGCCGGCCAGCACCAGACCGCGGGCCTGCAGCCGGCTGTTGCTGTGCGCCACTTCGCCGACCACGTCACGGTACTCGGTGGGCTCGCTGATCACCTCAAATACGCTGGCGTCGGTGCCGACCCCCGGCTTGAGCGTTCCGAGCTCGGGCCGGCGGATCGCGCGCGCTGCGTTCAGGGTGGCGCAGGCCACCACCTCGGGCAGCGTCATGCCCAGTGCGTGAAACTTGCCCAGCGTGTGCAGCAGGTCAAAGGCCGGTCCCGCAATCGAGAGGATATGAACATCCGACGAAATCACGTCGGGCTTGAAGCCCGCTGCGAGCATGGCGCGGCTGGTGGCAAAGCCGCAGGACCCGCCGCCATGGCCGATGTCGAATATCACGCCGCGTTCGCGCGCAGCCAGAATCTCGGGCCGCACGCCGCCGCCATGCAGCGACGGCGCGTTGGGAAAGGGCCTGAAGCAGTGCGTCAGAATGTCGCCCGCGCGCAGCCTGGAGCTGACGTCGAGCCGTGACGGTGGTGGATGGTCCAGATGCGCCATCAGTGGCAGCCCGACGGCTTCGGCGACTTCGAGCGCCATGTCCAGCGGCGCTATGCCCGAGTTGCCGCTGGCGCCGCGGCCCACACGCACCTTGATGCCGACGATCAGGTCGGCGTTTTCCTGCACCACCCGAACGCACTCGTTCAGGTCGAGCAGGCGCAGGTCCTCGCATTCGCCGACCATCACCTGGCTTGAAAAAGCGAATATGCCCGCGTAGGACAGGTTCAGCAGCGGCAGTATGCGCACCGGCAGCGAGGGCTCGATCACATGCTTGCGAAAACCCGGGAAGTTGCCGGCGCCTGCAGTGCCTGCGTCGACAAAGGTGGCGGTGGCGCTGCTGCGTGCCAGCGCCACCGCGTCGACGCTGATGGCGGTGCCGCCCCAGTAAACATGGGTGTGCAGGTCGATCAAGCCGGGTGTGAGCACCTGGCCGCGCAGGTCGCGGACTTCGGTGCTGGGCCCGGGTTGCAGCTGCTCGCCGATGGCGGCCACGACGCCTGCCGTGAAACGCACGTCGGTGACGCGGTCGATGTTCTGTGACGGATCGATCACCCGCGCGCCGCGCAGGATCAGGTCGTGGGCATTGCGCTCAGGGTGCATCATTGGTTCCCGGAAGTTGGAGTCGGTCACTGCGCGGCAAAAGCTGCGTCGTCCTTGCCACGCAGATGGCAGGCCACCACATGGCCAGGCGCCACCTCCAGCAGCGGCGGCGACTCGGTCTTGCAGCGCGCCACCGCGTGCGGGCAGCGGGTGTGGAAATGGCATCCCGACGGCGGGTTCATCGGGCTCGGTACGTCGCCCTCGATCACCAGTCGCTCGCGTCGCGCACGCGGGTCGGCGATCGGCGCCGCAGCCATCAGCGCCTCGGTATAGGGGTGCAGAGGCCGGCTGAAAATGCGTTCTTTGGTCGATAGTTCGACGATACGCCCCAGGTACATCACGGCGATCCGGTGGCCTATGTGCTCGACGACGCCCAGGTCGTGCGAGATGAACAGATAAGCGAGCCCGAACTCCTCCTGCAGGTCCATCAGCAGGTTCAGCACCTGCGCCTGCACCGACACATCGAGCGCCGAAACCGGTTCGTCGGCGACGATCAGCCGCGGGTTGAGCGCCAGCGCGCGCGCGATGCCCAGGCGCTGGCGCTGGCCGCCGGAGAACTCGAAGGGGAAGCGGTCCATCACATCGCCGCGCAAGCCGACCTTCTCCAGCAGCGACACGACGCGGCGCTCCTTGTCGAGCCCCTGGGCCAGGCCATAGTTTTCCAGCGGTTCGCCGACGATCTGGCGCACGCGCAAGCGCGGATTAAGCGAGGAATAGGGGTCCTGAAACACCATCTGCACTTGGCGCCGGTGCACCCGCATCTGCTCATCGTCGAGCGTCGTCACCTCGGTGTTGCCAAGCCAGATCTGTCCGGCGCTGGGTTCCTGCAGTCGCAGCAGGGTCCTGCCGACGGTGGACTTGCCGCAGCCCGACTCACCGACCAGGCACAGCGTCTCGCCGGCGTGGATGCTGAAGGAAACGCCGTCGACCGCCTTCACGCTCGCGCCGGCGGTCTGCAGCAGTCCCTTGCGCACCGCAAAGTGCTTCTTGAGTCCCTCCACGCGCAGGACTTCGCTCGCCGTCTGCGTGGCGCCACTCATGATCCGAGCACCGTCTCGATCTCCCAGCAGGCCGCCAGATGGGCCCCTACCTCGGCGCTCGCGGCGGGCGCTGGGCTGTCGGCGCCGTAGGCCATCAGCGGCGGCGCTTGCGTGTGGCAGCGCGGCGTCGCGAAGCCGCAGCGTGGTGCAAAGGCGCAGCCGCTGAAGGCCGCCTGCCCCGGGGCGGCTTCGCGCAACGAGGGAACGATTCCGGCTATC
>CAISIP010000560.1 GCA_903885415.1 uncultured beta proteobacterium | reverse complement strand
TGCGCCAACACCAATCCATACTTGAATTTGCCCGCGTTCGCTATTTGCTGTGGGCGCTGGTGTTGTGTGTGGTGGTGATCGCGGCCTATAGCTGGCATGAGCCGCCGGCGGTTTATTTGAAGCCTTATGGCGGTACCTGGCTAGGCTATACGCTGGGTATCCTCGGCGCCCTAATCATTCTCTGGTTGATGCTGCTCGGCGTGCGCAAGCGTTCCTATCGCTCTACTCTCGGCAGCGTGCAAGGCTGGGTGTCGGCGCATGTTTATCTTGGGACCAGCCTGATCATCATCGCCACGCTGCATTCTGGTTTCGAGTTCGGCTGGAATATTCACACGCTCGCCTATGTGCTGATGATGTTGGTGATCGGCAGTGGTTTTTTTGGCGTGTTTTCCTACCTGAGGTATCCGGCGCATATGACCGCCAATGTCGCCGGCGAAACCCTGCAGACGATGTTGTTGAAGGTGGCCGATGGCGAGAAAAAATGCGCCCGGATTGCGCTTGAGCTGCCCGACGAGGTCAATGCCGCGGTCGACACTGCGGTACGGCAGGCGGCGGCGCGCAGTCCGCTCGGTGCCAGCTTCTGGCGCCAGCTCAAGGGTGGGGGGCGACGCCATCCGATGCGTTTGCTGCGCGACCGGCTGGTCATACAAAGCACCAGAGATCTGAGCGCGGTGCAGGCCAAGGCGCAGGAGCTACTGGTGGCGGAAATGTCACGCGTGGTGTCGTTGAGTGAACGCATCGGTCGTGATCTGCAATACCGTGCGCTGTTACAGGTCTGGTTGTATTTTCATGTGCCCTTGTCATTTGCGCTGCTGGCGGCGCTGACGGCCCATGTGGTCTCTGTATTTTATTTCTGGTAACGCGGCCGCCTCGTCATGGACATCCAGGTCACCCACGTAAGCGTTAACCGTCGCGGCCAGCCACAGCGTGAATCGCGGCGGCTGGCCGGGCCGTCGCTACAGGTCGGTCGTGGCACGCAGTGCCAGATCCATCTGCCTGATCCGCGGGTCGCCTTACAGCATGCGCGTATCGAGGTGTCGGAGACCGGGGCGGCGATCGACGCCGAGCCCGGCCGCCTGGTGGTGAACGGACGTGCTGTTGATGGCGTCAGGCTGGTGGTTGGCGACCGCATCGAGGTGGGGCCGTATCTGCTGGAAGTCGAGGCGCCGCCCGCGGGGGTTGCGTTGGCGCTCAGTGTGACACTGGACAGGCGCTCGGTGGTGAGCGCCAGTAGCCGGGGGTTCAGGCTGCGTCTGCCGCGGGTGTCCAAACGCCGGTTGTCCTATCTGGCGTTCTTTGCCACCTTGCTGTTGTGTTTACTGGTGCCGTTGGGACCGGATCTGCTGGGCTATGGTGCTGATGAGGGGGTCGGCCAGACCTCCTCCGAGCAGCAGAATATCGTGCGCGCGCTGTCGACGCATTTCGTGCAGGCCTGGAACCCGGGACCGGTATCGCGCAGCCATCAGCCGTTCGGCGCCGATTGTCGCGCCTGCCACGCGCTGCCGTTTGTGCAGGTGCGCGATCAGTCTTGTGTGAGCTGTCACAAGACGGTGCGCGAGCATGTCCCGATGAAGGAATTCGACGGGCCGCGCGGCGCCGAGTTTCGTGACGTGCGATGCGCCGATTGTCATCGCGATCACAAGGGGCTGCAGATGGCGCCGCGTTCGCAGGATGAGTGCGCTGCCTGTCACCGCGATGTGAAGGCGTGGGCGAGCGGCGCGCAATCTGAAAAGGTCACCGATTTTCGCCGCGATCATCCGCAGTTCCGGTTGTCGCTGCTCGACGCCGACCGACCTGATGTGATCCGGCGGCTGCGTCAGGGCACACCCGGGGCGCAGGGCCTGATCGAGCGCTCCAATTTGAAGTTCAATCACAAACTGCATCTTGATCCGCGTGGCGTGCGCGATCCCGATGGAAAACGCGATGTGGGTGGCATGGTCGATGCGCAGGGTCGGCGCACCGTGCTGCATTGCGCCGATTGCCATCAGCCTGCCGACGGT
>CAISIP010000559.1 GCA_903885415.1 uncultured beta proteobacterium | reverse complement strand
TCTTCCGGTCGACCTGCTGCCGCGGATCACAGAAGCGATGGGCCTTGACCATTTCAAGTCGGTGCCCACGACCGACCCCAATCAGACTTTCGCGATGGCGATCACGGTATTCCTGATCATGATTTTCATGAACATCAAGAAGAAAGGTTTTGGCGGCTTCGGCCACGAGGTCTTCACCGCGCCTTTTGGCAAATGGCTGTTCCCGGTTAACGTCATTTTCCGGGTGATTGAAGATCTGGCCAAACCGGTGTCGCTGGCACTGCGGTTGTTCGGCAACATGTACGCGGGTGAGATGGTGTTCATATTGCTCGCGGTGATGGCTGCAGGCGGGGCGGCGACCGGCATCGCCGGCGGGTTGCTGAACTTGGGCTGGGCCATCTTTCACATCCTGATCGTGACGCTGCAGGCTTTCGTGTTCATGATGCTCACCATCGTCTACATGAGCATGGCTTCCGAGTCGCACTAAGTTTTTCTTTTCCTTTTCTTTTTTTACCAGGAGCACATCAATGCAAAACGCACTCGCACTATTGTTGGGAGATCTTCAAATCGCAGTCGCCATCCTGATCGGCGCAGGCGCATTGGGCACTGCCATCGGCTTCGGCATTCTGGGCGGCCGCTTTCTGGAAGGCGCCGCGCGCCAACCGGAAATGATCCCGCAGTTGCAGGTCAAGATGTTCATCGTGGCCGGCTTGCTGGACGCGGTGACCATGATCGGCGTCGGTATCGCCTTGTACATGCTGTTCGCCAACCCCTTCATCGCTCTCATCAAGTAAGCGGGTAGGTCTCTTGCCCAGGAGCACTCCATGAACATTAATGCGACCTTGTTGGTCCAGATGATCGCCTTCGGGGCGCTGATCTGGTTCACGATGAAGTTCGTGTGGCCGCCACTGGTTAACGCCATCGACGAGCGCAGCCAGAAGATCGCCGACGGCTTGGCCGCAGCCGACAAGGCCAGGGCCGACCTGGCCTCGGCCAATGACCGCATTGAAAACGAGCTGGCGCTGTCGCGTGTCGAAACGGCCAAGCGCCTGGGCGATGCGGAGCGCCGTGCACTGGCGATCGTTGAAGAGGCCAAGCTGCGTGCGGCAGAGGAGGCCGGCAAGATCATCGCGTCGGCCAAGGCCGAAGCCGATCAGCAGGTGCTCAAGGCCCGCGAAGCACTGCGCGAGCAGGTTGCGGCGCTGGCCGTGAAGGGCGCGGAGCAGATTCTGCGCAAGGAAGTCAATTCCGCCGTGCATGCAGACCTGCTTGCGCGCTTGAAGACCGAACTCTAAGAGCGCAGCATGGCAGAACTTGCGACCATTGCCCGCCCTTACGCCGAAGCACTGTTCAAGGTCGTCGCGGCTGGATCCGCGGCGGACATGGACACGGCGGTGTTGTGGTTGGATGAGTTGGCTGCAATTGCGGCAAGCGCTGAGCTGCAGCAGTTTGCCGACAGCCCCAAGACCACCGACGCACAGGCTTTCGAGCTGATTACCGGCGTCGCCAAGTCGGCCATGCCGCAAGCGGCGAAGAACTTTTTGCGCGTGCTGATCGAGAATGGGCGCCTCAACGCCCTGCCGGAAATAGCGGTTCAATTTCGCACGCTCAAGAACGCCCGAAGCGGCTCGGCCGACGCGATGGTGCACAGCGCTTTTCCGATTGAAGGCCTTGCGCTGGGCGAGCTCGCGGCCACGCTGGAGCAGCGCTTCGGTCGCAAGCTCGACGTGTCGGTGGTGCTCGAGCCCGAACTCATCGGTGGTGTCCGGGTGGTGGTCGGCGACGAGGTGCTTGACACCTCGGTCAAGGCCCGACTGCAACAAATGAAAATCGCGCTGACAGCCTGAGCTTGTTGCTCCGGTCATGCAGCCCACTAAAGAAAGAAGGAAAGAGTCATGCAACTCAATCCAGCAGAAATTTCCGAGCTGATCAAGAGCCGCATCGAGGGCCTTTCGGGCGATGCGAACATCCGCAACCAGGGTACCGTGGTCTCGGTGTCCGACGGCATCTGCCGCATCCATGGCCTGTCCGACGTGATGCAGGGCGAGATGCTCGAGTTTCCCGCCGGTAGCGACGGTCTTCCGACTTTCGGTCTGGCGCTGAACCTCGAGCGCGATTCGGTCGGATCGGTGATTCTGGGCGAGTACGAACATATCTCTGAAGGCGACACGGTCAAGTGCACGGGGCGCATTCTGGAAGTCCCGGTCGGGCCGGAACTGCTCGGACGCGTCGTCAACGCGCTGGGCCAACCCATCGACGGCAAGGGCCCTGTCAACGCGAAACTCAGCGACGTGATCGAAAAGGTTGCGCCCGGAGTGATTGCACGCCAATCGGTGAGCCAGCCGATGCAGACCGGTCTGAAGTCCATCGACTCGATGGTTCCCATTGGCCGCGGCCAGCGCGAGCTGATCATCGGCGACCGCCAGACCGGAAAAACCGCGGTGGCGATCGACGCGATCATCAACCAGAAGGGCCAGAACGTGGCCTGCGTCTATGTGGCGATCGGCCAGAAGGCGTCCTCGGTGAAGAACGTCGTGCGCTCGCTGGAGCAGGCCGGCGCGATGGCCTACACCATCGTCGTCGCGGCAACCGCTTCCGAGTCAGCCGCCATGCAGTATGTCAGTGCTTACTCGGGCTGCACCATGGGCGAATACTTCCGCGATCGCGGCCAGGATGCGCTGATTGTGTACGACGACCTGTCCAAGCAGGCGGTCGCCTACCGTCAGGTCTCGCTGCTGCTGCGCCGTCCGCCAGGCCGTGAAGCCTACCCCGGCGACGTTTTCTATTTGCACAGCCGTCTGCTCGAACGCGCCGCGCGGGTAAACGAGAAGTATGTAGAGGACTTCACCAAGGGC
>CAISIP010000558.1 GCA_903885415.1 uncultured beta proteobacterium | reverse complement strand
CTGCATCGAGATGCTCGACGCAAAGCTGCCCAGCACCACCGGTGCACCCGGGCTGCACAGCTGCACAAAAGCCATGCCGGCGAGCGCCTCGGCCAGGGTCTGGGCGCAGGTTCCGGCGACTGTGACCGGCGACATCGCGCCGGCCAGGATGAAGGGCGTGATGATCGTCGCCTGGTTGGCGCGCGCGTAGACCTTGGCGGCGCCGAGCATGGTCTCGTCGAAGGTCATCGGCGAATTCGCGTTGATCAGGTTGATCACCACCGTGCGCTGTTTTCCGGTCAGCGGGTCGAACGCGTCGTCGCCGAAAAGCAGCTTGGCCATCTCGACCGTGTCGCGCGCGCGGTCGGGATGCGTGACAGAGCCCATGAAGGGCTTGTCGCTGTACTTCATGTGCGCGTAGACCATGTCAAAGTGGCGCTTGTTGACCGGCAGGTCGACCGGCTCGCAGATCGTTCCGCCCGAGTGGTGCAGCGGGTTCGCCATGTAGCTGAGCTTGACGAAGTTCTGGAAGTCTTCAATCGTCGCGTAGCGCCTGCCGCGGTCGAGGTCACGGACAAAGGGCGACCCGTAGGCCGGCGCGAAGACCGTGTGCCGGCCGCCGATGACGACGTTGTGCGCCGGATTGCGCGCGTACTGGGTGAACTCGCGCGGCGCCGTCGCCTGCACCAGCTGGCGCGCCAGACCGCGCGGGAAGCGCACCCGCTCGCCGCGCACGTCGCAGCCTGCAGCGCGAAACAGCGCAAGCGCTTCGGCGTCGTCGCGAAAATCGATGCCGGTCTCTTCCAGGATCGTGTCGGCGTTGCGCTCGATGCATTGCAGACCCTCCTCGTCCAGCACCTCGTAGTAGGGGATCTTGCGCGTGATGTAGGCAACCGACTGCGCGCTGCGTGCCGTTCGCGCCGCGCGCTTGGCCTCGCGCCCGCCGCCGGGTCGCCGTCCGCGCGGGGCTTGCGGCGCGGCCGAGGTCTCTGTGTCTTCCATGGCATGCTCCAGAAAATTACCGTGCCGGGTCAGGGGGGCTTCGGGGCCCAAGCGGCTTCAAGTATGGTCAGCCGACCCGCTACCCGGTGGTCCGCAAGCGACGCCATTTTGTGCGCGCACGGCATTGGCAGGGGTCGGCGGCGGCGGTGGGGCCAAACCTGTCGCTTAGGGATTGCCCGGTGTCGTTTCGCGGACACGGGGCCCACGGTGGCTCCCGACAATTCAAGCTTTGGCGATGGGCGCAGCCTGGCGCCGGCGTCCTGTTCTGAAAGTAGCCATGGCACTGAGCGTTTTCGACCTGTTCAAGATCGGCATCGGCCCGTCTTCATCGCACACCGTCGGGCCGATGAAAGCCGCCGCCATGTTCGTCCGGCGACTGGCCAAGTCCGGTTTGATCGAGCGCACCGCGCGGGTCGAGACCCGGCTCTACGGCTCGCTGGGCGCCACCGGAAAAGGCCACGGCACCGACACCGCCGTGATGCTGGGCCTGGAGGGTGCGATGCCCGATAGCGTGGACCCCGACAGCGTCGACGCGCGGCTGCAGCGGATCCGCGCGCAGTCGAGCCTGCTGCTCGACGCCACGCATGCGATGGCTTTTCACGAGCGCGACGACATCCTTTTTCTGCGCCGCGAGTCGCTGCCCTTTCATTCGAACGGCCTGCGCTTTTTCGCCTTTGCCGCCGACGCCAGCCTGCTGGAGGAGCGGCGCTATTTCTCGGTCGGTGGTGGCTTTGTGGTGTCGCAGGAAGAGGCCGACGCGTCGGCCGAGCACCCGCGTATGGTGGTCGACCCGACCGTGCTGCAGCACCCTTTTTCCAGCGGCGACGCGCTGCTGGCGATCACGAACCGGACCGGATTGTCAATCGCGCAGGTGATGCGCAGGAACGAGCAAGCCTGGCGCAGCGACGCCGAACTCGATGCGGGACTGGACCGGATCTGGGACGCGATGAAGTCCTGCGTCGAGCGCGGCTGCCGCACCGATGGCCACCTGCCCGGCGCCATGCGGGTGAAGCGCCGCGCGGCGGAGATCCACCGCTCGCTCAGCAGCCGGCCCGAGCAGGGGCTCAAGGACCAGTTGACGATCCTGGACTTTGTGAATGTCTACGCGATGGCGGTCAACGAGGAGAACGCCGCCGGCGGGCGCGTCGTCACCGCGCCAACCAACGGCGCCGCAGGTATCGTGCCCGCGGTGATGCACTACTACGACCGCTTCGTGTCCGGCGCAAGCCAGTCTGGCATCCGCGACTTCCTGCTGACGGCCGGCGCGATCGGACTGCTGTACAAGGAAAACGCGTCGATCAGCGGCGCCGAGGTCGGCTGCCAGGGCGAGGTCGGCGTCGCGTGTTCGATGGCCGCAGCCGGTCTCGCCGCCGTGATGGGCGGCACGCCGGCGCAGGTGGAAAACGCCGCCGAGATCGGCATGGAGCACAACCTCGGGCTGACCTGCGACCCGGTCGGCGGGCGGGTTCAGATACCGTGCATCGAGCGCAACGCGATGGGATCGGTGAAAGCGCTTAACGCCGCGCGCATGGCGTTGCGCGGCGACGGAACCCACTATGTATCGCTCGACAAGGTGATCAAGACCATGCGCGACACCGGCCGCGACATGATGACCAAGTACAAGGAGACCAGCCGGGGCGGTTTGGCGGTCAATGTCATCGAATGCTAGAAAATAGCGAGCCAACCAACGGAACCTGATGTGAGCCACTTTTCAATTTTTTCCATCGCCCGCAACGCGCTTTCGTACCACGAGAACTGGCAGAAGCAGTGGCGCAGCCCGGAGCCACGGTCCCACTACGACGCGGTCATCGTCGGCGGCGGCGGCCACGGCCTGGCGACCGCGTACTACCTGGCCAAGGAGCACGGCATGCGCAACATCGCGGTGGTCGAGCGCGGCTGGCTCGGCGGCGGCAACACCGCGCGCAACACCACCATCGTGCGCTCCAACTACCTGTGGGACGACGCGACGCACCTGTACGAAAAGGCGCTGCAATTGTGGGAAGGTCTATCGCAGGAACTCAACTACAACACCATGTTCAGCCAGCGCGGCGTGATGAACGTTGGCCATTCGCTGCAGGACATGCGCGACATCCACCGACGCGTCAACGCGAACCGGCTCAACGGCGTCGACGGCGTGGTGCTGAGCCCGCAGCAGATCAAGGATATGGTGCCGATCATGAACACCTCGGCATCGTTGCGTTATCCGGTGATGGGCGCGTCGTTCCAGCCGCGCGGCGGCGTCGCGCGCCACGACGCGATCGCCTGGGGCTTCGCCCGCGCCGCCGACGCGCTGGGCGTCGACATATTGCAGAACTGCGAGGTCATCGGCATCCGCCGCGATGGTGGTCAGGTGGTAGGCATCGAGACCACGCGCGGCAGCATCGCGAGCAAGAAGGTCGGCATCGTGTCGGCCGGCCACAGCAGCGTGCTGGCCGACATGGCGGGAATCCGCCTGCCGCTGGAGAGCCATCCCCTGCAGGCGCTGGTGTCTGAGCCGCTCAAGCCGATCCTGCACACGGTGGTGATGTCCAACGCGATTCACGCCTACGTCAGCCAGTCCGACAAGGGCGACCTGGTGATTGGCGCCGGAATCGACAGCTACCTGGGCTACGGGCAGCGCGGCAGCTTCCCGGTCATCGAGCACACGCTGCAGGCGATCTGCGAGCTGTTTCCGATCTTCCGGCGCGTGCGCATGAACCGGCAGTGGGGCGGCATCGTCGACGTCTCGCCCGACGCCTGCCCGATCATCTCCAAGACGCACATCAAGGGCCTGTACTTCAACTGCGGCTGGGGAACGGGCG
>CAISIP010000557.1 GCA_903885415.1 uncultured beta proteobacterium | reverse complement strand
TGGCGCCGATGACGCGCAACCGCGCCGGTGCCGACGGCGTTCCTTCGGCCGTGATGGTCGATTATTACGGCCAGCGCAGCGGCGCAGGGCTGATCGTCGCCGAGGGCACCTGGCCCAGCGCCACCGGGCAGGCCTATAACCGCCAGCCGGGCATCGCAACGGGCGCTCAGGTGGCGGGTTGGCAACACGTGACGCAAGCGGTGCCTGCGCGCGGGGGTCGGATCGTGCTGCAGGTGATGCACGCGGGGCGCATCGGCAGCCGGCACATCAAATCCGCCGGTGTCGCGACGGTGGCGCCTTCGGCGCTGCGGGCGGCGGGCGAGATCCACACCGACAGTGCCGGCCTGCAGCCCTACGACGAGCCGCAGGCGCTGACGACCGAGGGGGTGCGCGCCATCGTCCGCGAGCACGCGCAGGCGGCGCGCAACGCGCGCGAAGCGGGCTTTGACGGCGTTGAATTGCATGGAACCAGCGGCTATCTGCCGATTCAGTTCCTGAGTTCGTCGACCAACCAGCGCACCGATGCGTATGGCGGGCCGCCCGCGCACCGTGCGCGTTTCATCGTCGAGTGCCTGCAGGCCATGGCGCAGGCGATCGGTCCGGGACGGGTCGGCCTGCGCGTCAACCCCGGCAATACCTACAACGACACCTCCGACGAGGACTCGGCTCAAACCCATGCCGAACTGATGCGCCAGACAGCGTCGCTGGGCCTGGCCTATCTGCATGTGATGCGCTCGCCGCTGCCGCAGGTGGACGCGTTTGCGCTGGCGCGCAGCCACTTCGGCGAGCGTCTGATCCTGAATGACGGATTCGGCGCGGACGATGCGGCCGCTGCCGTGGAGTCAGGAATGGGGCAGGCGATATCCTTCGGCCGACATTTCATAGCGAACCCTGATCTGGTCGATCGGCTGCGCCGGGGTCAGGCGCTGGCACGATTTGACCGCAAGACGCTCTACAGCGGTGGAGCGGGCGGCTACAGCGACTATCCGGACTTCGCCGCCGCCTGAATAGCCCCGCGGCAGGCGGCCATGCGCCGGGATGGGGCGCACGCGATAAGGCTGGCCTAGCGATAGTCTGATGGGACGATGAAGGCGATGTGAACGCGGCGACAATGGCAGCCAGATAAGCCTATTGGAAAGCGGAGCGACTGATGATGTGCGAAGGACGGGGACCGGCGGGTGCGGGCAGGGAAGCGGCCATCCTGGCCGTCGCAAGAGGCTGATTGCGTGGCCGACAAACTGATGCAGGCCGCGCAGGCCGTCGCCCACCTCGAGGATGGAATGACGGTCGGCATTGGCGGCTGGGGACCGCGGCGCAAGCCGATGGCACTAGTGCGTGAAATCCTGCGCTCGCCGCTCAAGGACCTTACGCTGGTGTCCTACGGGGGCGCCGACGTGGGCATGCTGTGCGCTGCCGGCAAGGTCCGCAAGCTGATCTTCGCCTTTGTGTCGCTGGACTTCATCCCGCTGGAGCCCTACTTTCGACAGGCCCGCCAATCGGGCCGCCTGGAGGTGATGGAAATCGACGAGGGCCTGATGCTGATGGGGCTCAAAGCCGCCGTCATGCGCGTCCCGTTCATCCCGACCCGGGTCGGCCTTGGAACCGACGTGCTCAAGAACAGCCAGCTGCAGTTGGTCGGATCGCCGTACGACGACAGGCAGTGGCTGGCCATGCCGGCGCTTGCGCTGGACGCCGCGCTGCTGCACGTGGACCGCGCCGACGCGCGCGGCGTCTGCCAGATTCGAGGCCCGGACATCTACATGGACGACCTGTTTGCCGGCGCTGCGCGCAAGACCATTGTCAGCTGCGACGAGCTGGTGCCGACCGCTGAATTTCATGCGCCGCAGGAGGCGCGCCAGGTGTTCTGGGATCGCTCCTGTACCAGCGCGGTGGTCCATATACCCTGCGGTGCGCATCCGACCAGTTGCGCGCCGCTGTACGGATTCGACGTCGGGCACTTCAAGGCGTATGCGGCCAGCGCCAAAGAGGAAGGCGGCTGGTCCGGCTATGCCGAGCGCTATGTGCAGTGCAGCCATGCGCAGTACCTGGACCGCGTCGGCGGTGAGGCGGCGATCCGCCAGTTGCCTTTGCCGGTTTTTTGAGAGGCGAGCGGATGGCAGAAGTCAAGCCCGATACCGAACTGGTCGACCGTGTGATTTGCGCCGCGGCGCAGGCCTGGAAGGACGACGGCGAAATTCTGGCCACCGGAATCGGCATCGTGCCGCGGCTGGCGGCTTCGCTGTGCATGGTCAGCATCAACCAGGACCTGATGATGACCGACTCGGAGGCATGGCTGGTCAGCGAGCCGGTGCCGATTGGTCCGCGCTCGGGTCCCCTGAAGGACTACCAGCCCCGGCGCGAGACCTGGATGGGTTTCGCGCGCATCTTTGACAGCGTGTGGAGCGGAAAGCGCCATGCGATGGTCGGACCGACCCAGATCGACCGCTTTGGCCAGGCCAATATATCGATGATCGGCGCCGACTATGCCAAGCCCAAATCGATGATGCTCGGCGTACGCGGATTCCCGGGCAACTCGATGAACCACGCGAACAGTTTTTTCGTTCCCAACCACAGCAAAAAGGTCTTTGTCGACGCAGAGGTCGACATGGTCGCTGCAGCCGGCTACAACCCGGCGCGGCTCGAGCGCGGCTGGAGCCTGGACGACATCGACATCCGGCTGCTGGTCACCAATCTGTGCGTGATGGATTTCGGCGGGCCCGCGCACCAGGTGCGCTTGCGCAGCCTGCACCCGGGCGTGAGCGCCGCCCAGGTCCAAGAGGCGACCGGCTTTGCAATTTTTATCGGTGACGACGTGGTGCAAACGCCTGCGCCAACCCAGGCCCAGCGCGACTGGCTGGCGCGCCTGGACCCCCACCTTTTGCGCGCCACGGCGCTGGGAGCATGAGCATGACGTCCAAGGACCCCGGCGACGCGTTCGTACAGCGCGAGGACAAGGCCGTCTACGAGACCGACGATCCGGTGCTGTACGCGGTGAGCGATAGCGTGGCGACGGTGACGATGAACCGCCCGGGCTTCAACAATGCGCAGAACTCGCAGATGACCTACGCGCTCGACGCGGCCCTGCGCCGCGCCGTCGACGACGACGCGGTCAAGGTGATCGTTTTGCGCGGCGCGGGAAAGCACTTTAGTGCGGGGCACGATATCGGAACGCCGGGGCGCGACATCGACAAGGCTTTCGAGCGTGAAAGCATGTGGTGGGACCATACCAATAAGCCCGGCGGCGAGCAGTACTTCGTGCGCGAACAGGAGGTCTATCTGGGGATGTGCCGGCGCTGGCATGACATACCGAAGCCGACCATCGCCATGGTGCAAGGCGCGTGCATTGCCGGCGGCCTGATGCTGGCCTGGGTGTGCGACCTGATCGTCGCCAGCGACGACGCATTTTTTCAGGACCCGGTGGTGCGCATGGGGATACCCGGCGTCGAGTACTTTGCCCATGTGCACGAACTCAACCCGCGCATCGCCAAGGAGTTCCTGTTTTTGGGCGAACGCATGCCGGCGCAGCGGGCCTACATGATGGGCATGGTCAACCGGGTCGTGCCGCGCGACGAACTCGAAGCCCGCACCTATGAGATGGCGGCCCGTATCGCGACCCAGCCGCGCATGGGCCTGGCGCTCACCAAGACGGTGATCAACCGGGCCGAAGAATTGCAGGGTCTGCGCAGCACGATGGACATGGCCTTCGGATACCACCACTTTGCGCACACCCACAGCCAGCTGCTCGGCGCCGGAACCCTCGGCGGACTCGACGGCAAGTCGATGGCCGCCGCCAACAAGGCCGCCGCCCAGAAGGACACATGAGCCGCGCCTTGCTGAGAACGCCTTTGTGCGACCTGCTGGGCTGCGAGCTTCCGGTGGTGCAGACCGCGATGGGCTGGGTCGCCGGACCCGGTCTGGTGGCTGCGACTTGCAACGCCGGCGGTTTCGGCTTCCTCGCTGGCGCGACGATCCCGGCGGCCCGTATCGAAGCCGACATCCTGCGGGTGAAGGAGCTCACGGGCGGCAAGCCCTTCGGCCTGAACTTTCATATGTTCCAGCCCAACGCGCAGCAGCTGCTGGACCTGGCCGTGCAGCACGGCGTGCGCGCGGTGAGCTACGGCCGCGGCCCCGACAAGAAGGTGATCGCCCGGCTGCGCGACGCCGGCATCGTATGCATGCCGACGGTAGGCGCGCTCAAGCACGCGCAAAAAGCGATCGACATGGGCGCCAACGTGATCACGGTGCAGGGCGCAGAGGGCGGCGGACACACCGGATCGGTGCCCACCACCGTGTTGCTGCCGCAGGTGGTTGACGCCGTGCGTGTGCCGGTGGTCGCTGCCGGCGGCTTTTACGATGGCCGCGGCCTGCTGGCTGCGCTGGCCTTTGGCGCGCAGGGCATCGCGATGGGAACCCGGTTCCTGATGACCAGCGACTCCGGCGTGCCAGCGGCGACGGTGCAGCGCTATCTGTCCGTGCGCGACGCCGACCGGGTTCGGGTCTCCTATCTGGTCGACGGCATGCCGCAGCGCATGATTGACAATGAATACCTCGCGATGCTGGAAAACGCTTCTGCCTTCAAGCGCCTGCGCATCGCGCTGGGCAGCGCCTGGCGATGGAAGGCGCAGACCGGCATGACCGGGCGCCACGCGCTGCGCTTGCTGTTGCAGGCTATGCGCGAAGGGCCGTCTGCCGTCGCGCAGACGGTGATGGCGGCCAATGCACCGGTATTGCTCGAGCGCTCGATGGTGCAGGGAATGCCGGCGCTGGGCGTGATGTCGTCCGGCCAGGTCGCTGCGCTGATTGATGAGCTGCTGAGTTGCCGCGAGCTGTTGGACGGCATCGTCGCGCAGGCCGGCGAACGCCTGACCGCCCTGTGTTCGCCAAGCGGGGTGCGGGCGTGAGCGCGCCACAGTTCAAGACGACGGTGCACGCCAACGGAGTGGCCGAAATCGTGATCGACCGCCCGCCGGTGAATGCACTCAACGCCGCAGGATGGCACGCGCTCGCCGCCGAGATTGCAGCGCGGGGCGATTCGCCCGAGGTCCGGGTGCTCCTGATCCGCGCCGAAGGCCGCGGCTTTTGTGCCGGCGTCGACATCAAGGAGCTCAACGCAGACCCCAGCCTGATCGTGTCGCTTAACGCCGGCAACTACGCCACGTTTCAGGCCGTGCACCGTAACCGGGTTCCGGTGATTGCAGCGGTGCACGGTTTTGTCCTGGGTGGCGGCATCGGCCTATGCGGCGCGGCGGACATCGTCATCGCCGCCGACGACGCGAGTTTCGGGCTGCCCGAGGTCGATCGGGGTGCGATGGGTGGGGCGGCGCACCTGCAGCGCATGTTCGGCGTGCAGAAGACCCGCTACCTGTTCTTCACGGGCGACATGATCGGCGCGGCCGAGGCCTTGCGCCTGGGAGCGGTCGAGCGCGTGGTGGCCCGCGCTGCGCTGCGCGACGAGGCGCTGGCGGTCGCCGCGAAGATCGCAGCCAAGAGCCCGGCCATGATCCGCATCGCCAAGGAGGCCCTCAACGGAATCGAAGACGGCGATCTGGAGGCCAAATACCGGTGGGAGCAGGGCTTCACGCTGCAGGCCTACCTGAGCCCGGACTCCGTCGAAACGCGAAAGGCATTCGTGGAAAAGCGCGAAGCCAAGTTCTGAAAGCGAAGAGCCCATGGACCTGAACTACACCGAGGCTCAGCGCGCCTTTCGCAGCGAGGTGCGCGACTGGCTGGCCCGCCACGTGCCGGCGCAGGCGCTGGCGAGTTACGACACCCGCGAGGGTTTCGAGCAGCACCGGGTCTGGGAAGCGACGCTGGCTGACGCGCGCCTGAGCAGCGTGACCTGGCCCGAAGCGCTGGATGGGCGCGGCAGCGACTTGTTCGACTGGCTGATCTTTGAGGAAGAGTATTACCGCGCCAACGCGCCGATGCGGGTCAACCAGAATGGGATTTTGCTGCTCGGCCCGACCCTGATGGAGTACGGCTCGGCCGCCCAGAAGGCCCGGTTCCTGCCGCCGATGGCGCGTTGCGACGATATGTGGGCGCAGGGCTGGAGCGAACCCAACGCCGGCTCCGATATGGCGGCCATCAGCAGCCGCGCGGTTCGTGACGGCGACGGCTACGTCATCAACGGCCAGAAGACCTGGTCGACCCGGGCGCTGTTTGCCAACTGGATGTTTGGACTATTCCGCAGCGACCCGACGTCGACGCGTCACCATGGGCTGAGCTATCTGCTGGTGCCGCTGGACACCCGCGGCATCACCATCCGGCCGATCAAGGCGCTCAACGGCAAGCAGGCTTTTGCCGAGGTGTTTTTCGACGATGTCCGGGTGAGTGCCGACAACCTGGTGGGCGCTGAAGGCCAGGGCTGGAACGTCGCGATGGCGACGGCCGGTTTCGAGCGTGGCTTGCTGTTGCGTTCGCCGGCGCGGTTTCAGCGTACGGCCAAGCGCCTGGTCGAGCTCTATCGCAGCCACCGGGCGCAGGCCGATCGCGACCCGTCGCTGCGCCAGGCGGTCTTGCAGGCCTGGATGGGCGCCGAGGCCTACAACCTGGCGAGCTACCACACCGTGAGTCGTATCGCCAAGGGCGGCAAGGTCGGTGCCGAGGCGAGCACCAACAAGATATTCTGGTCGGAACTCGACCTGCAGATGCACGAGACCGCGCTGCGTATTCTGGGGCCGCGTGCCGAACTGATCGACGACCCCGAGGTGAACGAGTGGCTTGAGGGCTTCCTGTTTGCCCAGGCCGGCCCGATCTACGCTGGCTCCAACGAGATCCAGCGCAACATCATCGCCGAGCGCGTTCTGGACCTTCCTAAGAACTAAGGACTTGCGCGATGGACTTCACATTCAGCGAGCAGCAACTCGCCTTTCGCGACGCGATGAGCCGGTTTCTGATGACCGAGGCGGCGCCCGAGATGCTGCGCGAGGTATGGGAGACCGACGGTGGGCGCTCGCCCGCGCTGCGCGCCAAACTCGCCGCCCAGGGGCTGACCGCGTTGTCGGTGCCTGAGGCCGAAGGCGGATTGGGGCTGGGGGATATGGACTGGGCGTTGATGACGCAGGAACTCGGCTACTACGCGATTCCGGACTCGCTGGCCGATACCGCCTATGTGGCAGCGGGTCTGCTGGCAGACCTTCCCGAGGGCCATCCGCTGCGCCGCGACTGGCTGCCCAGGGTCGCCGACGGCAGCGCCAGGCTGGCGGTTGGCCACCCGGTCAACCCCTGGGTCGCCGATGCGCATCTCGCGAGCCTGCTGCTGCTGGCGCACCCCACTGCGTCCGGGCTGTCGCTGCACGCGGTGCCGCGCGACGCGGTGCAACTCGAGCCACTGCCCAGCATCGACGCTTCGCGGCGCCTGGCCGCCGTGCGGTGGACGCCGACAGCGCATACCGAAGTGCTCGACGGCGCTGCCGCGCAGCGTCTGTGGGACCGCACACTGGACCGGGCAAGCCTGAGCACCAGCGGGCAGCTGATCGGGCTGGCCCAGCGCATGCTCGACCTTTCGGTCGACTATGTATCGCAGCGCAAACAGTTCGGCAAGGTGATTGGCAGCTTCCAGGCGGTCAAGCACCACCTGGCCGACCTTGTCACGCTGATCGAATTCGCCAAGCCGGTGCTGTACCGCGCAGCGCTGGCGAGCGCCAGCGGCAGCGCCAACCGTGCCGCGCTGGTGTCGCATGCCAAGCTGGCCAGCGCTGAGGCGTCATGGGCCGCAGGCCGCAAGGGCATTCAGGTCCACGGTGCGGTGGGCTATACCTGGGAGGTGGATTTGCAGATGTTCATGAAGCGCGCTTGGGTGCTCGATGCGGCCTGGGGCGACCGCAGTTTCCACCGGGCGCGCCTGTCGGACATGGTGCTCGACAGCGACGCGGCGCTGGGTCCGGCGGCCATGCTGGCGCTGTAGAGCGCCGATCACTGGCGACATAGGAGGATCACACCATGGCAGAAGCCTTTATCGTCGACGCGCTGCGCTCGCCCACCGGAAAACGCAACGGGTCGCTGGCCCATGTGCACGCGGCCGACCTCGGTGCCCATGTCGTCGGAGCCATCGTGGCGCGCAACCCCATACCGGCGGCCGATTACGACGACGTCATCTTCGGCTGTGTGGACACGGTGGGATCGCAAGCGGGTGACATTGCCCGGACGTCCTGGCTGGTGGCAGGATTGCCGCTATGCGTTCCGGGAACGACCATCGACCGGCAGTGCGGCAGCTCGCAGCAAGCGGTGCATTTCGCCGCGCAGGCGGTCATGAGCGGCACCCAGGACGTGGTGCTCGCCGGCGGCGTGCAAACCATGTCGCGCATTCCCATCGGTTCGGCGATGCTCGCCGGCCAGGCGCTGGGATTCACTACGCCGTTTGCCCAAAGCACCGGCTGGCGCGCGCGCTTTGGCGATGCGCCGGTCAACCAGTTCTACGCCGCGCAGCGCATCGCCGACCACTGGGGGCTGACGCGCGAGGCGATGGAGGTGTTTGCGAAGGAGAGCCACGACCGCGCCCTGGCCGCCATCGCCGCGGGACGCTTCGACCGCGAAATCCTGCCCTACGGTGACTTTTCGATGGATGAAACTGCGCGCGCCAGCACGTTGGAGAAGATGGCCGGCCTGCAGCCGGTCGATCCGGCTTATGCCGGGATCACCGCCGCCGTTTCCAGTTCCACCTGCGATGCGGCGTCGGCGGTGCTGGTCGTGTCGGAGCAGGCGCTCAAGCGCTACGGACTCACGCCGCGGGCGCGCGTGCATCACCTCAGCGTGCGCGCCGACGATCCCATCTGGCACCTGACCGCACCGATCGCCGCCACCGCACACGCGCTCAAGAGAAGCGGCATGCGGCTCGACGACATCGATCTGGTCGAGATCAACGAGGCGTTCGCCTCGGTGGTGATGGCTTGGCTCCAGGAAACCGGTTACCCGCGCGAGCGGACCAATGTCAACGGCGGCGCCATCGCGTTGGGCCATCCGCTGGGCGCATCCGGAACGAAGCTGATGACGACGCTGCTGCATGAACTCGAGCGCAGCGGTGGCCGCTACGGGCTGCAGACCATGTGCGAGGGTGGCGGTCAGGCCAATGTCACCATCATCGAGCGGCTATGAGCGCCAGCCCGCTATCGCGTCCTGAGGCCCGGCAGGAGACAAGCGCATGAAAATCTGTGAGCAACGCACCGTCATCATCACCGGGGCGGGTGCTGGCCTTGGCCGCGCCTACGCGCTGGCCTTTGGCGCTGCCGGGGCCCAGGTGGTGGTCAACGATGTCCGAGCCGACGCCGCGCACGGCGTGGCGGAAGAACTCCGGGCCGCCGGTGCCCAGGCGCTGGTCAGCACCGGCGATATCACGACCCTGCGCGGTGCACAGTCCATCGTCGACGCAGCCGTCGACGCCTTCGGCGAAGTCCATGTGCTGGTCAACAACGCCGGCGTCCTGCGCGACCGCCTGTTCATCAGCTTGAGTGAAGACGACTGGGACGAGGTGATTCGGGTACACCTCAAGGGCCATTTTTGTCTTGCCAACGTGCTGGGTCGGCGCTGGCGTGACGCATACAAGGCGGGTGCCCCGGTGGCGCATCCGCGGATCATCAACACCAGTTCAGGCGCCGGATTGCAGGGCTCGGTAGGGCAAAGCAACTACGCTGCCGCGAAGGCCGGTATCGCCGGCCTGACGCTGGTGCAGGCCGCTGAGATGGCGCGCTACGCAATCACCGTCAACTGCTTGGCGCCGGCGGCGCGTACCCGCATGACCGAGGGCGCGATGCCCGAGTTGGTGAAGAAACCTGACAGTGGCTTTGACCTCTGGGATCCGATGAATGTTGCGATGGTGGTGGTCTGGCTCGGAAGCCCGCTGTCGGAGTCGGTCAGCGGCCGCTGCTTTGAGACCAAGGGCGGTGAACTGTCGCTGGCCGATGGTTGGCGTACCGGGCGCATCGTCGACAAGGGCGCGCGCTGGGAGCTGTCCGAACTCGGAGCGGTCGTCGCCCAGCTCATCGAAAACGCCGAGCCCGCGCAGAAGGTCTACGGCAGCTGAGCCGGCCCAGCGACATACCCCTCACCACCATGACACTCCCGCCCGCTTATGTTCCCGCCCACGGCCTGCTCAAAGGCAAGACGGTGTTGGTGACGGCCGCTGCCGGCGCCGGCATCGGCTTTGCGACCGCCAGACGGTGCGCCGAGGAAGGCGCGCAGGCGCTGCTGATTTCCGATGTCCACGAGCGCCGCCTCACCGAGGCGGTCGCGGCCATCCGCAGCGAGACCGGCCTGACCGAGGTCTGGGGCCAACTGTGCGACGTCAGCCGGCAGGAGCAGGTCGACGCACTGATGTGCGTTGCGCACGACCGACTGGGCGATGTCGACGTACTGGTCAACAATGCCGGCATGGGCGGCAGCCAGCGCTTGGTCGATATGTCCGACGACGAGTGGCACCGGGTGATCGACATAACGCTCAACGGAACCTTCCGCATGATGCGCGCTGCGCTCAAGCCGATGCAGGCGCGCGGCCGCGGCGTGATCGTCAACAACGCGTCGGTGTTGGGGTGGCGCGCGCAGGCAGAGCAGGCGCACTATGCGGCGGCCAAGGCGGGCGTGATGGCGCTGACACGCTGCGCCGCCATGGAGGCGGCTGAATTCGGCGTGCGGATCAACGCCGTCGCGCCGTCGATCGCGATCCACGCCTTTCTCAAGAAGTCGGCTTCCGAGGATCTGCTCAACACGCTCGCTGCCAAGGAGGCCTTCGGACGGGCGGCGGAACCGTGGGAGGTGGCCAATGTCATTGTGTTTCTGGCCAGCGACTACTCCAGCTACATGACCGGCGAGGTGGTGTCGGTGAGCGCGCAGCGGGCCTAGCCATGCACACTGTTTTCGACTCCAGCGCGTCGGTCATCGCAGCCATCGGCAAGGACCTCGGCGCCAGCGCGTGGATGGACATGAGCCAGGAGCGGGTCGACCGTTTCGCCGACGCCACCGGCGATCACCAGTGGATTCATGTGGACCCTGTACGTGCCGCGGCCGGCCCCTTCGGCGCCTGCATTGCGCACGGCTACCTTAGCCAGTCGCTGGCGAGCTATTTTCTGCCCCAGCTGGTGCGCTACGAGCGGCTGCGCATGGGTGTGAACTACGGTTGCGACAGGGTGCGCTTTCCAGCGCCGGTCCGGGTTGGCGCGCGCATCCGCGGCAGCGGCCTGGTCATAGCCGCCGAGCAGGTCCAGGCGCAGGGGGTTCAGGTGATCATTCGGGTGACAGTCGAGATCGCCGGCTCGGACAAGCCCGGCTGCGTGGTCGATACCATCAGTCGCCTGTATTTCGACCCGCTTTAGCGGTGTGCGAACGCGGGCTCAACCGGCTCGGACCAGGTCGTCCCGGATCGAGTGCGCGGCACGCGCGAACAAGGCCACCGCCGGCAGGTTGAGCGCCAGCACGCAGACCATGGCCCAGCGTACCGAGTCGGCGCCGAATGCGCCGGCGAAAACATCGCTCAGCACTCCGGCCAGCGTCGGTCCGACGCCGACACCGATCAGGTTCAGCAGCACCACCAGCGTGCTCATCGAGCTCGCCCGCATGCGCACCGGAACGAGGCTTTGCGACAGCGCATAGGTTGGGCCATTGAGGCCTGCGACGCAGGCCGCGAATAGACCCAGTGCGACGGCTACCGCGGCGACGCTCTCAAGCATGCATACCAGGCTGCCGAGCACCGCGATCAGCAGCGCGCCGGCCGCCATCAGCCATGGTTGCCAGCGCATGTCGCGCGCGCCCAGACGGTCCGCCACCATGCCGGCGGCCACGGTGCCGATCGCTCCCACGCCGCCCATGCATAGTGCCATCATCACCCCCACCTCCGGCAGACTCAGGCCGTGGGTGCGCAGCAGCAGCGCGCCGATCCAGCTCATCATCGCCGAGGAGCTGGCGGTCACCAGAACCGAAGCGGCCACGATCAGCAGCAGCGAGCGCTGTCCGAGCATGAAGCGCAGCGCCTGGCTCAGGGAAGGCACTGCCTGGTCGGCGCTGGCGCCCCCAGGTTCGGTGGCACCGCGCACGGGTTCGCGCACCCACAGCAGTGCGGCCGCCAGCAGCGCGCCGGGAATCGCCGCCGCGAAGAACCCGGCGCGCCAGCCCCAGGCCCCGGCGATGAAGCCGCCCACCATGAAGCCCAGCAGCATGCCGAGCGGAACGCCAGCATAGAAGACCGCCACTGCGCTGCTGCGTTGGTGGCGCGGATACAGGTCGGCAATCATCGACACCGAGCAAGGCTGTCCGCCCGCATCCATCGCGCCGATGCCGATCCGGCTTGCCACCAGCGCTGCGAAGCTGGCCGCCGTCGCGGAAAAGCCAAGGAGGAGGCTCCAGGCGAGCAGCAAGAGCGCCAACAGGCTGCGTCGCCGGCTGCGGTCGGCCAGCCAGCCCAGGGGTATTCCGGCAAGCGCAAAGGCGCAGGCGTAGCTCAATCCCGACAGCACACCGAGCTGCGAATCGCTCAGTCCGAATTCCTGCTTGATGGGTTCCATCACGACCACGATGAGCGCGCGGTCGAAAAACTGCAGCGTCGCGATCAGTGTCAGCAGGGCCAGGGTCCAAGCTCGGTTCATCAGGTGCCTCCCAATCAGGTTGAGCGCCGCGCCTGGGAATTCTTGCCGGCGGCTTGGCCGCCCAGTCTAAGACCCATGCCAAAAAGGCCATCGTCCGCCCGGACGATGGCAGTCGGCCATAGTCCAAACAGGGTACGCGCTAACAGCCCGGTCGCAACACAATGCGAGGCACTGCAATCTTTGCCCCAAAGAAGGAGATTCAATGGCCACGACCAACGATTACCGCCTCGGCGATTTCACCTTTCCCCGCGGTTGGTTCATGATCGCCGAAGCGAAGGAACTCGACACCCACAAACCGCTGGCGGTGCGATTTTTTGGGAAAGATTTCGCGCTGTACCGTGGCCGCGCGAGCGGAAAAGTGGTGCTCCTCGACGCCTATTGCCCGCATATGAAGACACACCTCGCTGCGCCCAATCGCACCAGCTATGTGATCCAGGATGGCATGGGAACCAATGTCGAAGGCGATGGCATCCGCTGCCCCTACCATGCTTGGCGCTTCGGACCCGACGGCAAGTGCGACGACATACCCTACCATCAGGGCCCGATCCCGGCCGCTGCCTGCGTGAAGAGCTGGACGGTGGTAGAGAGCCTGGGCGCGGTCTGGGTCTGGCACGACCCGGAGGGTGGCGAGCCGGAATGGCAGCACCCCAGTCTGGCGCATTGTGACGACCCCCAATGGGTACAGCCCAAGTGGGACCATCTGGGCATGCTCAACCTGCATCCGCAGGAGCTGGTGGACAACATCTGAGACTTTAGCCACC
>CAISIP010000556.1 GCA_903885415.1 uncultured beta proteobacterium | reverse complement strand
GGCCTCGTGCAGGCGCGCGCCTGCCTCCAGGCCGCCAATTCCGCCGCCCACGATGATGACTTCGGTATGCTCGTTAATCGGCCCTCGCTGGAAGCCGGCTGGCACCCAGGGGTCGCGGCTGAAGTTTTTGAACAGCCCCTTCGTCGAGACGTATTGCGCAATGCCTTCCGGCCGCAAGCGTCCACCTCGCTCCTGCGCGTACTTACGTTTCAGGGTGTCGGGGTCGTAGCCACGACCGCCCACCAGTTCCAAAAGCAGTTGCTTCGTTGTTTCGTCCATTTGATTCTTCAGACTCTGGGGGGGAATCGTGCCGTTAGCTGTCTCAACTTGAATTATTGACGTTTTCGCAAATCATGACATCACCACGCGTTAGCTTGCGCCGAGCAAGCGGCGATGATCGCCGGTCGTTTTTGAGAACTCTTGAGCTTGTTGCGTGCGGTCGTTTGCCAATCGCTCAGGTCGCCAGGGCAATAGTTGGCCATCGCAACTCGCTTGCATCAGGCCCACAAGTACTCCACCGGGTTGAGGTCCGGCGATGGCCCAGACCTTCGTTCACTTGAAATGAAACCCGATGTTGGGCGTTTGTCGCTTGGGTTCCCAGGGCTACACGCATAGCGCCGTATATCGTCCTGTCGACCGCCTCAATCAACTTGGGCACAACGGACCGGACTTGCACCTTGAGCGAAGAAAGATTGGCAATTGGCATCGCTGTTGATCGCGAATTAGCCAGCAGCGGCGCAACGATCATTTGCGCTTGAAGACCGGTCGCCTTTTCTCGAGCACTGCCTGGACGGCCTCCTTCCCGTCGGGCGTGGACTTCATGATCGAAGTAGCCATACATTCGACGTGATAGCCCTCGTCGAGGTCCAGATGTTCTGTCAGGTTCAGCGTCTCCTTCATGAGCTGGATGGCCGTGGGGCTGTACTGGCAGATCTCCTGAGCCATTTTCGTGGCCGCTGCCATTAGTTCGGCGGCGGGGACGACCGCTTGAATCGCGCCGAGCCGCAGGAAATAATCTGCACCCACCATGGTCCCGGTCAAGGCCATCCAGCGAACCACCTTGTCCGGCACGAGGCGCTTAAGGTGGCGCGTGCCGCCCATGATGCCCACTTTCACTTCAGGCAGCGAGAACTTGGCCGTGTCGCTGGCGATGATGATGTCGCACGATGCCATCAGGGCCAGGCCACCACCCAGCGCATAGCCGTTCACCGCTGCGATCACTGGCACCCGGTGTCTTCTCACCGTGTCGAAGACCTGCCGGATCAGCGCCGTGCGCAATTGGGCGCGTTCGGCGTCGAGCTGGGCATGCTCAGAGAGTTCGCCACCAGCAACGAAGGACTTGTCGCCAGCTCCGGTCAGGATCACGCATCCAACGGTTTCGTCGATGTGGCTTTCCTGAAGTGTCGCGAGCAGCTGCTTGTACGACTCTAAGGTCATCGCGTTGCGCGGCGGCCGGTCAATCGTGATCGTCTGGATGGCCTGGTTCTCGGGGGTTCGCGCCGAGTGCACATATCGCGTCATGAGAATTTCCTAAGAGCCTGTGCAGTTTTCGAACGCTTGTTGTCAGAGGCCCATCTCCTTGGCGATGATGCTTTTCTGAATCTCATTCGCACCGCCGCCGACCATTCCATGCTTGGCTTCACGCAGGTAGCGCTCCATGTCCTGCTCAGGCAGTTGCGCATAGCCGCCGAGCGCCTGCATACCGTTAAAGGCCACCCTGAACAGCGTGTCGACGGCAAAGACCTTGGCCATGGACACCTGCTTTAGTGCGCGCTCACCGCGGGCCATGCGGGCGGCGGCCGAGTAGGTTAGCAATCGGGCTGCCTCGACATTGATTGCATCTTCCGCCATGCGGTGCTTGATGACCTGAAAGTCAGAGAGTGACTTGCCGAACGCCTTGCGTTGTTTGGTGTAGGCTACCGTGTCGTCCAGTGCGGTCTGCGCATTGCCGACATACGAGGCCGCCAAGCTGAGGCGTTCGTGTTCCAGATGCTCACCGATATAGGTCCAGCCCATGCCGAGTCCGCCCAACAGCGCGCTTTTCGGCAGTCGCACATTGTCGAGGTAGAGCTGCGTAGTACCCAGGCTGCGGCGAACGATGGTGTTGAGCTTGGTAATTGTGAGGCCTTTGGAATCGTTCGGAAGAATGAATAGGCTCAGCCCCTTGTACCGCTCCTCGCCAGTGCGCGCCAGCAGC
>CAISIP010000555.1 GCA_903885415.1 uncultured beta proteobacterium | reverse complement strand
TCGTAGACCCCGCGCGCGGTGGCAACACCCGGCCACCAGGCACGAAACTCGAGCGCAGCGTCTTTGCGCACGACCACCGGCAGCGCGGCCTGTGCGCCACGCCGACGCCAGCCAAAGATGGCAAAGCGGGGATCGAATTCGCCCTGAAAGGGCCAATCAAAGCCGATGCTTGACTGGCCCAGCATCGGGAACGCCTGGTGCAGCAGCGCGGTGATGGTCCGGCCCCACTCCCGGCGCTGATCGGCAGGGGCTGCCATGCGTCGCGCGCCCAGTGCGCTGCGCTGCGCACGCCTCCATGTCCCGACGGCGTCGGTGCGGTTCATGCCGTTCCCGGATACGGGCAATGCGAGGGCCGAGCGAACATGGCCGGATTATCCCCGGTGCAAAGTGGGGGGGTCGGGTGTTTGACCCGCTATTATTCGGCGCAGCTTCAAGGAGATGCGATGTTCGAAACCGCGATCGCCGGCAGCCTGCCAAAGCCCGACTGGCTGGCCGAGCCGGAAAAACTGTGGCCGCGATGGAAGTCCGAGGGCGAATCACTGCGCAAGGCCAAGGCCGATGCGACGCTGCTGTGGATCAAGCTGCAGGAAGACGCCGGACTGGACATCATCGGCGACGGCGAGCAGGCCCGCCAGCACTTCGTCCATGGCTTTGTCGAGCAGGTCAGCGGCATTGACTTCGAGAACAAGGTCACGATGGGCATTCGCAACAACCGCTACGACGCGCAGGTGCCGCAGGTCACAGGAGCGATCGGCCTGCCTGGTCGCGTGCACGCCTTCGAATCCCGTCTGCTGCGCGCGCACACCGCACGCAAGATCAAGTTCACGCTGCCCGGGCCGATGACCATTGTGGACACGGTCGCCGACCGCTACTACGGCGACCGGGCGAGTCTGGCAATGGCGTTCGCCGAACTGTTGAACCAGGAGGCGCTGGCGCTGCGCGAGGACGGCGTTGACATCATCCAGTTCGACGAACCGGCGTTCAATGTCTACATGCGGGACGCCGCCGATTGGGGCGTTCGCGCGCTCGAACGCGCCGCGCAGGGACTGACGCGCGCGGCTTCCCCGGGCGTTCGCGCATGCAAGACGGCGGTCCACATCTGTTACGGCTACGGCATCAAGGCCAACACCGACTGGAAGCAGACGCTGGGGCAGCAGTGGCGTCAGTATGAGCAGGTGTTTCCGGCGCTGGCAGCCAGCAGCATTGCGCAAGTCAGCCTGGAGTGCTACCACTCGCAGGTACCGCCAGAATTGATGGCGCTTCTCGAGGGCAAGGAGGTGCTGGTCGGGGTCATTGACGTTGCCAGCGACGCGATCGAGACGCCCGAGCAGGTCGCCGCGACGATTGAGGGCGCGCTGCGCTTCGTGCCTGCGGCCAAGCTGCTGGCCTGTACCAACTGTGGTCTGGCGCCGATGGGTCGCGACACGGCGGTGCACAAGCTGCGTGCGCTCGGGTTGGGTGCAGCGCTGGCTCGGGAACGCTTCGGCACTGCCTGAATCCGCTTGCCATCCGGGAAAAAGTGGCGCAAACCCGTGGAATGCCGCCGACCCCCGACCCCCGACAGCCACATGCCAGCGCTGGCGAGGCCAGCACAAAGGGGGTTGTGCCTCCCGTGCAAATTCACCGGGTGATCCGCAGCGCGGCCATGGTGCGGGCGCCGGCCGCTTTTCGAGCGTGGCCGATGGACGCCATGTGCAGCGCAATGGCGGGGCTGCGGAAAATCGTCACGGCCTTGGTCCGCAATCAGGGTTTGACCTAGGTCCATTCTTGCAGGGTGGGGCCACAATGTCTCTTTCATCCTGTTTTTGAGAGCCATTTTTCCTTAGGAGCCTGTCCCCATGAAGATTGCATTCACCGTCAACGGCAAAGCCGCCAGTCTGGAACTGGAGCCGCACACCCTGCTGGTGCAGGCGCTGCGCGAAAACCTTAGGCTGACCGGAACCCATGTGGGCTGCGATACCGCGCAGTGCGGCGCATGCACCGTCATCGTGGATGGCCACGCCGTTAAGTCGTGCAACATGCTGGCCGCGCAGGCGAACGGAGCCAACATCACGACCATCGAGGGACTGGCCAAGCCTGACGGCACCATGCACCCGATGCAGGCGGCCTTCAAGGAATGCCACGGACTGCAATGCGGCTACTGCACCACCGGAATGGTGATGAGCGCGGTCGACCTGTGCACCCACCACCCCAAGGCCAGCGCGGGCGAAATTCGCGAACTGCTGGAGGGCAATATCTGCCGCTGCACCGGCTACCAGAACATCGTCAAGGCTGTGCAGCAGGGTCAAGCTGCCATGGCTTCCTAGGAGAATGAAATGGGTGCATCCGATTTTTCAAAGCTTCCGCATATCGGCGAGTCGGTACGGCGCAAGGAGGACTACCGCTTCCTGACCGGTGCCGGCCAGTACACCGACGACATCACGATGGCGCACCAAAGCTACGCGGTCTTCGTCCGCAGCCCGCACGCGCACGCGATCATCAAGAGCATCAGCACGGGGCGCGCCAAATCCATGTCCGGCGTGATTGAGGTATTCATCGGCAAGGACCTTGAGGGCAAGATGGGCGGCCTGCCCTGCGGCTGGCTGATCAACAACCCGGACGGTTCGCCGATGAAAGAGCCACCGCACCCGGTGCTGGCGCTGGGGAAAGCGCGCCATGTTGGCGACCAGGTGGCGATGGTGATTGCCGAGACGCTGGAGCAGGCAAAAAACGCCGCCGAGGCGGTCGAGGTGGATTACGAAGTGCTCAGCGCCGTCACCGATGTCCGCGACGCCGCCAAGGCTGCCGCGCTGCACGAGGCGGCCCCGGACAACCATTGTTTCAAATGGGCGCTGGGTGACAAGGCGCAGGTGGACGCAACCTTCGCGAGCGCTGCGCACATCACCAAGCTCGACCTGATCAACAACCGCCTGATACCCAACGCGATGGAGCCGCGCGCGGCGATCGGCAGCTACAGCCGCGCGACCGAGGAGTACACGCTGTATGTGGCGAACCAGAATCCGCACGTTGAGCGCTTGCTGATGACGGCATTTGTGCTGAGCCTGCCGGAGCACAAGGTGCGCGTCATCGCTCCCGATGTGGGCGGAGGCTTTGGCTCCAAGATCTACCTGTACGCCGAAGACGTTGCCTTGACATGGGCATCCAAGCAGGTCAACCGAAGCATCAAGTGGACCTGCGAGCGCTCCGAGTCTTTTCTTACCGATGCGCATGGCCGCGACCACAGCAGCCATGCCGAAATGGCGATGGACAAGGACGGCAAGTTCCTGGCGATGCGGGTCCATACCGACGCGAATCTGGGTGCCTATCTATCGACATTTTCGACCTGCGTCCCGACGATTTTGTACGCGACGCTGCTCGCCGGCCAATACACCTGCCCGCAAATTTATGTCGAAGTGGACGCCTGGTTTACCAACACCGTGCCGGTCGACGCTTACCGTGGAGCCGGTCGCCCCGAGGCGACCTACCTGCTCGAGCGCCTGGTGAGCCGCTGCGGCTGGGAGCTCGGTCTGTCGCAGGACGAAATACGCAAGCGCAACTTCATCAACAGCTGGCCCTATCAGACGCCGGTCGCCTTGCAGTACGACGTAGGCGACTACCGCGCTTGCATGGATAAGGCGCAGTCGCTCGCCGATGTGGCGGGCTTCGCTTCGCGCAAGTCGGCCAGTGCGGCCAAGGGGCTGCTGCGCGGCGTCGGCTACTCGAGTTACATCGAGGCCTGCGGTATCGCGCCGAGCAACATCGCCGGCGCACTGGGCGCGCGGGCGGGGCTGTTCGAATGCGGCGAAATCCGGGTCCACCCGACGGGCAGCGTGACCGTGTTTACCGGATCGCACAGCCACGGTCAGGGGCACGAGACCACCTTTGCGCAGGTGGTGGCCGCGCGCCTGGGCATTGCGGTCGATGCGGTCGACGTGGTCCACGGCGACACGGGCCGGGTCCCGTTCGGCATGGGCACCTATGGTTCGCGTTCGATTTCGGTGGGCGGAGCGGCGATCATGAAAGCGCTCGACAAGATCGAGACCAAGGCCAAGAAAATCGCAGCGCACCTGATGGAGTCGAGCGACGCCGACGTCGAGTTCGCCAACGGCGAATTCACGGTCAAGGGAACCGACAAGAAGGTCACATTCGGGCAGGTGGCCCTCACCGCCTATGTGCCGCATAACTACCCGCTCGACAAGCTCGAACCCGGCCTCAATGAGACCGCTTTTTATGACCCGACCAACTTCACATTTCCGGCAGGAACCTATATCTGCGAGGTCGAGGTGGACCCGGCGACTGGTAAGACCCGGGTCGACAGGTTCACCGCGGTGGATGACTTCGGAACGATCATCAACCCGATGATCGTCGAGGGCCAGGTCCATGGCGGACTGGTGCAGGGCATCGGACAGGCGCTGATGGAAAACTGCGTCTACGACCGCGAGTCCGGGCAACTGCTGACTGGCTCCTTCATGGACTATGCAATGCCACGCGCAGACGACTTTCCCGAGTTCAAAATCGGTACGGTCTGCACGCCCTGCACCCATAACCCCCTGGGAACCAAGGGCTGCGGCGAGGCCGGTGCCATCGGCTCGCCGCCCGCGGTGATCAACGCGGTGCTCGACGCGCTGCACGCGATCGGCGTGAAAGAATTCGACATGCCCGCCTCCAGCAGCCGGGTGTGGGAAGCCATCCAGGCTGCCAAAGCCTGAAGCCCAACTAGGAGAACGACCCATGTATCCATTCACCCTCGACAGGCCCGCCACCATTGCCGACGCGGCCGCGCTGTCGGCCGCAGGCGCCACCGTATTGGCGGGCGGTCAAACACTGCTCGCATCGATGAAGCTGCGCTTGTCCAATCCGGGCCATCTGGCTGACCTGGCGGGCATCAAGGAACTCAGCGGTATCAAGCGCGAAGGCAATGCCATCGTCATCGGTGCGATGACGCGCCACAGGGATGTCGCCACCAGCACCGACGTGCAGGCCCTGATACCCGCACTGGCCGAACTGGCGGCGCATATCGGCGACAAGCAGGTGCGCGCCATGGGAACCATCGGGGGGTCGGTCGCCAACAACGACCCCGCCGCCTGCTACCCGAGTGCTTTGCTGGCGCTTGGCGCCACCGTCCACACGACGCAGCGCAAGATCGCGGCGGCTGACTTCTTCCAGGGTATGTTCGCCACCGCGCTGAACGCCGGCGAACTGATCACCGCAGTCGCTTTCCCGGTGCCCAAGCGCGCGGCCTACATGAAGTTCAACCAGCCTGCCTCGCGCTTTGCGCTGGTGGGCGTCTTTGTGGCCCAAACCGGCGACGGTGTTCGCGTCGCCGTGACCGGTGCCGCCAACGGCGTGTTCCGCCACAAGGGTTTGGAGGAAGCGCTTAGCAAGAGTTTCACCGCGCAGGCTGCGGCAGCGGTGTCGATCGACGCGACCGACCTCAACCATGACATCCATGCCTCCGCCGCCTACCGCGCCAACCTGATCAGCGTGCAGACGCAGCGGGCGGTGGCGAAGATGCTCGGCTGACGCCAACACGGCCCTCTTGGCGCAAAGCCCCGCGTCGAGCGACGCGGGGCTTTTTTGCGGACCGGCCTGCTACGGCAGGACCGGGTAGTCGGTGTATCCCTTGGCGTCGGCGGTGTAAAAGGTCGACATGTCGGGCGCATGGAGCGGCGCACCGGCGCGCATACGTTCAACCAGATCCGGGTTGGCTAGAAAGGCGCGGCCGAAGCTGATCAGGTCGGCCTGGTTGGCCGCCAGTGCCTGCTCCGCGCTTTGGCGATCAAAGCCTCCGGCCAGAATGAAGGGGCCCTTGAAAGCCTCGCGCAGCTGCGCTTTGAGCGTCGCAGGCACCGGCGGCGCTCCCATCGCGGAGTGGTCAAGCAGGTGCAGGTACATCAGGCCCAGGGACGAGAGTTCAGCGGCCAGCGACAGGTACTGCGCATCCACTTCGGCGAAGGCGCCGGTTCCATTGAATACGCCATAGGGCGAAAGCCGGATGCCCACCCGCTCGGGGCCGACCGCCGCGCAAACGGCGCGCACAACCTCGAGGGCAAAGCGGTTGCGTCCCTCGATGCCAAGGCCGTAGGCATCGCTGCGCTGGTTGACGTTCGGGTTGAGGAACTGTTCTATCAGGTAGCCGTTGGCGGCGTGTAGTTCGACGCCGTCGAAGCCGGCCTGCACGCCGAGCAGGGCCGACTGTGCGTAGGCCTGCACCGCAGCGGCTATGTCATCGGTCGCCATCGCGCGCGGCGTGCTGTGCGGCTGCATTCCCTGTCCGTCGGTGTACATCTCGCCCGCCAGTGCGCTGCCCATCGGTCCCAGCACCTCGGCGCCGGCTGGCAAGTTGGCTACATGCGCGACGCGTCCCACATGCATCAGCTGGGCGACGATCTTCCCGCCCCGGGCGTGCACCGCGTCGGTGGCCAGCGTCCAGCCGCGCACATGGTCCGCATTGAACAGGCCGGGTATGCGCGCGTAACCCAGCCCGTTGGGGGACGGGGCGATACCTTCGGTGATGATCAGACCGGCGCCCGCTCGCTGCGCGTAGTACTCGGCCATCAATGCATTGGGTGTATTCGCGGACGTGGCGCGGCAGCGTGTCATCGGCGACATGACGGCCCGGTTGCGCAGGGGCACATTGCGCAAGGAAAAAGAGCTAAACAGCATCGGGGTACCAGGTTGTTGTTGAAGGAGCCTAGCAGCCCATATGGGGCGCCGAAGCCAAAAAAAAAGAGGCGGACCTGCGAGAAAGCCGGCTGCATGGATGCGACAGTGGGTGGATTCTGGAGCGCGTCTGTTGGTACGATGCGGGTTGCATGCAGCCTGAGCCACTGACCGCCAATCGCGGCAACCGAGATGAGCCACCCATGACCGCCTTTCCCACCATCGATGCACTGACGCAGGCGCTGCAATCGGCCGGCTATTACGCCGATCGACGACTATCGACGGCGGTTTTTCTGGCGCTCAAGCTCAAGCGCCCGCTGCTGCTCGAGGGGGAGCCGGGCGTTGGCAAGACCGAGCTTGCCAAGGCGCTGGCGCTGGCCCTGGCGCGCGTGCTGCTGCGTCTGCAGTGCTACGACGGACTCGAGCAGCGCGAGGCCTTGTACGAATGGAATTACGCGGCCCAGTTGCTGCATATGCGTGCCGCGCAGGCGCAGCAGGTCGGCGCGCAGGACACCGAGCGGGTCGAGCGCGAGGTCTATCAGGAGCGCTATCTGATTCGCCGGCCGCTGCTGCAGGCGCTGCAGACGCCCTCTCCCGGTGCGGTGCTGCTGATCGACGAGGTCGATCGGGCCGACGAACCCTTTGAGGCATTTTTGCTCGAATACCTCGGCGAATACCAGGTCAGCATTCCCGAACTGGGTACGGTGCGTGCCGGCGTCACGCCGGTCACCATCCTGACCAGCAACCGCACGCGCGAGCTCAACGACGCGGTCAAGCGCCGATGCCTGTACCACTGGCTCGACTATCCCGACCGGGAGCGCGAGCTCGCCATCCTGCGCGCGCAGGTGCCGCAGGCCTCGCAGGCCCTGTCGGCGCAGGTGGCGCAGGTGGTGGGCCGGCTGCGCGCACAGCCCTTTAGCAACGCCTTCCAGCGCGCGCCGGGCATCGCCGAGAGCGTCGAATGGGCCAAGGCGCTGGTCGCGCTCGACACGCTCGCGCTGGACCCCGAGCTGGTGTCGGACACCGCGGGCATCTTGTTCAAGCAGCGCGAGGATGTGGCAGCGCTCACCCCTGCGCTGTCGCAGCAACTGCTGCAAGCGCAAGACGCGCCAGCCTGAGAAACACCTCCCTCGGATGCAGCACCGCCATGCAACTCGGTGATTCGCGCGCCGGCAAGCTTTTCGGCAACCTGGCCGCTTTTGGGCGCGCGCTGCGCCGCGCCGGCGTGCCGCTCGACAGTGCGCGCATGGCGCTGGCAGCAGATGCCTGCTTGGCGGTTGGGCTGGCGCAGCGCGACGATGTCAGCGCCGCGCTCGAAGCCGTGCTGGTCAGCCGCGAACAGGATCGGATGGTTTTTCGCGAATTGTTCGACGCATTTTTCCGCGACCCGGACATGGCGCAAAAACTGTTGTCGCAGCTATTGCCCAGCGGGCAGGGAAAGGCCGAGCCCAGCCGCCGGCGCCCGCGCGTACGCGAGGCCCTTGCGCCGCGGCAGCTGCCGGGGCAGTTGTCCAAGCCGAAGCAGGAAGACCACAAGGTGGAGTTCGACGCAGCGATGACGGCCAGTGACCTGCAGCGGCTCAAGCACGCCGACTTCAATGCCCTGTCTGGCGCCGAGTACCACTTGGTCGAGCGGCTGGCGCGCGATATCCGGCTCGAGCTGCCGCAATTCGCAGCGCGGCGGGTTCGACCGGGCGTGCGCGGTGCGCGCCTGCACTGGCCCGGCGTCATGCGGCATGCTGCACGTACCGGCGGCGAACTGATGCACCTGCCGCGTATGCAGCGACAGCGCCAGCCGCTGCCGCTGCTGGTGCTGCTCGATGTGTCGGGATCGATGGAACGCTACGCGCGCCTGCTGCTGGCCTTTTTGCACGCGGCCACCCACGGCCTGCGCCGGCGCGATTTTTTTGCCTTTGGGACGCAGCTGACCGACCTTACGCCGGCGATGCGCATTGGCGACAGCGACCAGATGCTCGCCACCGCGAGCCGGGCGATAGAGGACTTTGCCGGCGGAACCCAACTTGGCGCTTCGCTGGCGACCCTGCGCCAACAGCACGCCAGGCGCCTGATCGGGCGGCGAACGCTGGTGCTGTTGGTCAGCGACGGGCTCGACACCGGCGAGCCGCAGGAGTTGTTGGGCGAACTCGACTGGTTGCGGCGTCATTGCCGTCGTCTCCTGTGGCTTAATCCGCTGCTGCGTTTTGAGGGCTATGCGCCGCTGGCGCGCGGAGCGCAAGCCTTGCATGCGCGCGCGCACGGCACACTGGCGATTCACAATCTGGAAAAGCTCGAGGATTTGGCTTCCAGCCTGGCGGCCTTGATGCGGCGCTAGGCTGTGGGTCGCAGGGCTCACATCATCCACATAAAACAAGGACCCCACCATGGACATGCAAGCCAGCCGCCAACTCGCGGTAACCCAACAGCAGGCTTGGGATGCGTTGAACGACCCCGAGGTTCTCAAGCGCTGCATCGCAGGCTGCGACAGGGTGGAGGCGACCGCCCCTCAGCAATATGCGGTCGGCGTTGCGCTGCGCATCGGCCCGGTATCGGCCAAATTTTCCGGGAAGATCGATCTGAGTGAACTCGACCCGCCCAACAGCTACACGCTGAGCTTTGAGGGCAAGGGCGGGCCGGCCGGCTTTGGCAAAGGCGATGCCCGGGTGAAGCTGATCGCCAACGAAACCGGCTGCTTGCTCGACTACACGGTGCATGCGCAGGTCGGCGGCAAGGTTGCGCAACTCGGCCAGCGGCTGGTTGATGGCGCGGCCAAGAGCATGGCCGAGGATTTTTTCAAGCGTTTCGACGAGGAAATGCAGCGCCGCCATCCGGCTGCGATCGGTGCGCCCAAAGCGCCCGCCGCTGTGCCGGCGAAGACCGGCCTGGCGGGCGTACCGGCTTGGGTCTGGATCGCCGGTGCTTTGGCGCTGGTGGCTGTCTGGTGGCTTTCGCGGCAGACCTGAGCCGCATGCAGGGGGTGCGATGGAAAATCTCGATCTGGTGGTACTCAGAACGCTGCGCGACTGGCGCGCGACCGGTAAGCGCGCGCTGCTGGCGACGGTGGTGCGTACTTGGGGGTCTTCACCGCGCCCGGTGGGTTCGATCATGGCGCTGTGTGAAGACGGCGCCGTGGTCGGGTCGGTATCGGGCGGTTGCATTGAGGACGACCTGATCTACCGGCACAGCCGTGCCTTTGGCGAAGCCCAGCCGGCAGGTCCGGGCGCTGTGCAAGCGCCGTCGCCGCGCATGCCCTCGGGCCCGCCGGCCCTGGTCAAGTACGGCATCACCGCCGACGAGGCGCACCGATTCGGCCTTCCGTGCGGCGGCACGCTGGAGCTGCTGCTGGAATACGACCCCGACGCATTGGCGCTTGCGGAACTGGTGGCCTCGCTGGAGGCCGGTCGGCTGGTGTTGCGCAGCGTGCGACTGAGCGACGGCCAGGTCACGCTGGCGTTGGCGCAGGCGCCCGAGGCGCTGCGCATGTCCGACGCGATGCTGGTGAACAGCTTCGGCCCGGAGTACCGCATGCTGCTGATCGGAGCCGGACAACTGACCGAATATCTGGCGACCATGGCGCTTTTTTGCGGCTTTGCGGTGACGGTGTGCGACCCGCGCGAGGAATACCGAGGTGCCTGGTCCGTGGCCGGGGTCCAGGTCGTCAGCGACATGCCGGACGACGTGGTGGCGGCATTCAAGCCCGACCGGCGCAGCTGTGTGGTGGCGCTCACGCATGACCCCAAGCTCGACGACCTGGCGCTGCTGGAGGCGCTCAAGACGGACGCCTTCTATGTTGGCGCGATCGGATCGCGGCGCAACAACGACGCCCGTCATCGGCGCATGGTCGACCACTTCGAGCAAACTGAGGCCGCCCTGGCGCGACTGCGCGGCCCGATCGGTGTCTATATCGGAAGCAAGACGCCGCCGGAAATTGCCGTCAGCGTGATGGCCGAAATACTCGCTGTGAAAAACAATGTCAGTCTGCCGCGCGAGATGGCGGTGGCCCAGGCGAAGAATGATCGCGCACTCGCGGGCAACGACCCCGGGGCGCTGGTCTGTGGCGTGGTCCCGCCCGCTGCCTGATCGGCGCCCTGTTACAGTAGCGCTGCGACGCCGCCCATCCATTTTCCCCGCCCAAGCACCCGATGCACTTTCATTCCCGACTCGCCGCTGCGTGCGCCTGCGCCGTGGCATTTCCGTGCGCCGCGCAGCCGTCGTCGGCGCCACCGCTGTGGGAAATCGGGGCCGTGGGCCTGGTGGCTTCGCAGCAGGCTTATCCCGGCGCCAACCAGCAGATCAACCGGGGGCTCGCGCTGCCTTTTCTGATCTACCGCGGCGATGTTTTCCGCGTCGATCGCGGCAACCTCGGGATCCGTGCGGTCAAGACGCCGGAGTTCGAAATCGATATCGGTGTGGGCGGATCCTTCGGCTCGAGCTCCCGACAGCTTGACGCGCGCCGTGGCATGCCGGACCTGGGAACGCTGGTTGAGGTCGGGCCGCGGCTTAAATGGAATATCGCGCAACTCGACGGCGGCGCGCGGGTGCGCGCCGAGTTCCCGCTGCGCGGCGTCTTTGACCTCGACGATCGTCTGGCGAGCAAGGGCGCGGTTTTCGAGCCCGAACTGTCCTTCGGGCAGCGCGAGTCGGAGGGCTGGAGCTATGCGGCAGCGGTGGGCGCGGTATGGGGCGACCGACGCCTGGCCAGCACTTTTTACGGAGTCGCGCCGGCCTACGCGGGCGCGTCACGAAGCGCCTATACCGCAGCCAGTGGGCTGATCGCCTGGCGGCTGTCGGCGACCGTGTCGCGCAAACTGTCGCAGGATATCCGGCTGTTCGGCTATGTCCGCACCGACAGCGTGCAGGGAGCGGCCAATGCGGCCAGTCCACTGGTGCTGCGCAAGGACGGCGTTTCCGCTGGCATGGTGCTGGCCTATACCTGGAAGCAGTCCGAGGCCCGCGCCACCGACTGAGGATGGCGCCGATCCGGGGGGAACGCGTCACATGCTGCCGGTCTTGTACAGCTTTCGTCGCTGCCCCTACGCGATCCGTGCCCGCTTGGCGCTGCAGGTTGCCGGCATCGCGGTGGATTGCTGCGAAGTCAGCCTGCGCGACAAGCCGGTCGCGCTGCGGGAACTGTCGCCTAAGGCCAGCGTTCCGGTGCTCCAATTGCCCGACGGTCGGGTGCTCGAGCAAAGCCTCGACATCATGCACTGGGCGCTGCGCGCTCATGATCCCGAGGGCTGGCTGGCTGTGGCCGACCCGATCGACGCCGCTGCCTGGATCGCGCGCAACGACGACGAATTCAAGCCGCTGCTGGACCGCTACAAGTATGCGGTACGGAACCCTGAGCGAAGTCGTGCGCAGCACCGTGAGAGCGCGCTTGCAGGTTTTGTGCTGGCACTGGAAGAGCGTCTGCGCGAGTCCCGTCATTTGCTGGGTGCGGGTTGTTCGGTCGCCGACGCCGCCATCTTCCCCTTCGTCCGGCAGTTCGCGGCGGTCGAGCCGGCCTGGTTTGAGGCCATGCCGCTGCCGGGCATTCAGGCCTGGCTGGCGAACTGGCTGCGGAGCGCAATCTACATCGCCGTGATGCGCAAGGCCTAGCGAGGGCATGGCCGCTAACGATGACAGGGTGGAGCGATCCACTATGCTTGCGGCTATTTGCACCCAATTGGACCCACCATGAAACTGCTCCCTCTTGCTCTGGCGATTGCCGTCTTCTCGGCGGATGCTGTCGCCGTCGAAACCGAAACCCTGCCTTCGGGTGTCAAGATTGTCCACAGCACCATCGGCAGCGGCGCCAGCCCCAAGGCGTCGGACAGCGTCAAGGTGCATTACCGTGGAACGCTGGCCAGCGGCGCCGAGTTCGACAGCTCCTACAAGCGCAACGCGCCAGCCACCTTCCCGCTGGCCCGGGTCATTCCCTGCTGGACCGATGGCATGCAGAAGATGAAGGTCGGCGGCAAGGCCACGCTGACCTGTCCGCCGGCCACCGCCTATGGCGAGCGGGGCGCGGGCAGCGCGGTTCCCCCCAATGCGACGCTGAGCTTTGAAGTCGAGCTGCTGGCGATTGAGAAGTAAGCGCGATCGAAGCCAGGCCTGCCCGATGCCGCGTGCATTGCGTGCGCTGGGCATAGCGGCGATCCCGGCTCCGGGTTTTCCCGCATCCGGGCTTTTCCGGTTGCGCGGCTACTGCCAAGGCGCTATGCTGAATCGGCCTTGGATTCAATTCAACCATCCCACGGAGGTGCACCATGTACAAGCGGATCCTGCTGGCTTATGACGGCTCCGAGTCCGGTCAGAAGGCCCTGATCGACTGCAAGGAAATTGCCCAATGGTCAGACGCCTCGCTGACACTGGTGGCCGTGATGCCGCACCAGATCGACTTCATCGGCGCCGAAGGCGGTTTTTACGACCCGAAGATCACCGAGCGGGAAAAGTTGAATTACCAGTCCGTGATGGAGCAGGGCCTGCGCGCCCTCGCCGACGCGGGCCGCGCTGCCACCGGAGAAGTGCTGGTCGGCGACATGGTCAGCGAAATCACCGATTACGCCCGAAAGATAAAGGCCGACCTGATCATCGTTGGCCACAAGCACATCGATAGCTGGGCGGCACGTTGGTGGCGTGGGTCGAGTTCCAGCGCGCTGATTGAGCACGCCCCCTGCAGCGTGCTGATGGTGATCACCCACTGAGTGCTTAGCGCCGGGCCTACCAGCGGGCCTACCAGTCTTCCCGGACCGCCAGCACCGCGTCCCTGGCAGCCGCCGAGCGCGCCGCGAGCCAGGCGGTCGCGGTGCCCGCCAGCACCATAGCGATACACAAGGCCAGCAGGCGTGGCCACGGCAGCATCAGGTCCATGCTCCAGTGAAAGCTCTGCGGGTTGACCACGTGTACCAGGATCACGCTGACGCAAAGGCCCAGGGCGAGGCCCGCGACCGAACCGATGGTGGTCCAGGCCAGTCCCTCGGCGGCGACCAGACGCAGTATCTGCGTGCGCGTCAGACCCAGATGGGCCAGCAGGCCGAACTCCTTGCGCCGGGATAGAACCTGCGCGCTGAAGTTGGCGGCCACGCCAAACAGCCCGATCGCGATCGCCACCGCCTGCAGCCAGTAGGTCACGGCAAAACTGCGGTCGAACAGCCGCAGCGACTGCGCGCGGATGTCGCCAGAGCTCGCGAGTTCGATCACCGACGCGTCAAGCTGTTGCTGCGCCAACGCGCGCGCCGACTGCTGCACCTGCGCGGCGTCGGCCTGAGGCGATAACCAGATCGCCAGGTCGGTGGCGGTGCGGTCGCCGCTAATGCGTTCGAAATCGCGCTTGTCGATCGCGATCGAGCCAAACTGGCGCACATAGTCGCGCCACACGCCAGCGACAAAGAATGGCCGGGGTCGGTTGCCTGCGCCGGATGCAAAGGCGTTGGCGAGTTGGTTGAAGTAGGTGCCAGGAGCAGCCGCATAGAGGTCGACCATGGCCTCGCTGACATAGATGGCGACCGCACCGTCCGGTGGCACGATCGCTTCGCCCACCAGCGGCAGGCTGCGTGCGGGGTCGTTTATTTCGCGCACGATCAGCGTCACCGACGGTCGCAGTGGGTCCAGCGCCAACGACTGGGTGTTGATGGTGGTGACCCGGGAGACACCGGGCACGCCGCGCAGCGACTGCGCGAACGCCGGGTCGAAATGCGCACCGCCGCCGCGCAGGTACAGGTCGGCCGGCAGCACGACGTCAAGCCAGCGTGTCACCGACTCGCGAAAACTCGCAACCATGACCGTCAGCGCCACTGCCAGGCTCAGCGAGGCAACGATTCCGCTGACCGCCACTGCGGCGCTCTCGCGGACACGGCGCGCCCGCTCGATGG
>CAISIP010000554.1 GCA_903885415.1 uncultured beta proteobacterium | reverse complement strand
CGCACATGGTGGCCGGCGCGCTGTGCGACGCGCGCCAGATTGAGCGCGACGCGCTCGGTGCCGCCGGAGAACTCCGGGTAGAACTGGTGCAGGACGTTCAGCAGGCGCATCACACCCCCGACCGAAGCTCGGCGTCGATGGTCCCGACCCGGGCGTCCGCCAGGGGCTGGCCCGTCGCGACGGCGCGCAGGCTGCCCATGTAGAGGAAGCCAAGCGCGGACCCCGCAGCAGCCGCATAGGTCTTGCGAACCGCATCCTGCAGGCCGGCGCGCAACAAGGCGTCCGCGGTGCCGTAGACGCCGCTGGCATAGGCGCTGAAATGCTCCAGCCGCGCCAGAAAGCTGTCGGCAAAGCGCCGGGCCTCGGCCTGCGCCATGGCGTCGGGCTGCGCGCAAGATAGTCGCACGCGCAGCCCGTCGATGTAACGGTCCAGCTTTGCATCGCCCAGGCAACAAGGCCCTGCGAGACACAGTTGCTGCGCGCGCTGGCGGCAGTCGCTTATCCAAGCACGCATCAGCGCCTCGACCGGCAGGTCTTCCTGTCCTTCACCGAGCGCCGGCAGCGTGGTGGACACATGGGACGCGCAAGACACGATGCCAGCGAGCAGGCCGTCGACCGACTCCACCGCCGGAAAAGTGAAATCGTCAAACATGCCGACCAGGAATATGACGTCGACATAGGATCGTTTGAGATAGTAAAAAGCGGGCCGGTTATGCGAGTGCACCACCTTCACCGAGGCGAGCATGGCGACCTTGTGGCCGTCCTTGATCAGCCGGATGCCCAGGTCCAAGTCTTCGGCATAGTCGCCCCGGTAAGCGTACTTGCCAAACAGCGCGCGCGATATCAGGCAGGACACGTCGCTGAGTTGCCCGCGCGAGCGCAGCGCCATGTGGTCCCGGCCCTGCAGGTCGCCGATGCGGTCGTTCGCATGGCAGCCGAGGAACCGGTAGTGGGTGTCGATCATCGAGTCGTACATCATGTCGCTGTCGCTTCGGCTGTACTCGGAGCAGGATGCGGCTACCAGCCCCTGGTCGGCATGGTCGAGCAGGTAGCGCAGCATGGCGTTGGCCCAGTAGCTGCCGATCGGGTAGGCGTCCTGCACCATGAAGATCAGATAGTCGCAGCGCGCGTGGTGGGCCCCGAGGTTGCGTGAATGGCTGTGGCTGAACTCCGACTGGCTGATTTCCACCACCCGGCAGTCCGCCTGACGCGCCCACTGCACCGTCTGGTCCTGCGAGCCTGAGTCGACGATCACGATTTCGAGCTGACGCAGGCCCTGCTGCCCACGCAGCTTACGCAGCAACAGGGGGAATTCCGGGCCGGCGTTATAGGTCGGTATCACCACCGAAACGCTGGCGTCGATACTGGTTTTTTCGTCCACCAAATCGGGGTGCAGTCGCAGCGCCTGCGCGGCGGGTGCTGGCTCGATGAACAGCGCGTCCTGCCCGCGCATCGGCCGGCTCGCCAGCAACCTGGCGTAGCTGCGCCTGTTGCGCAGGAAATGGGGCAGCCTGCGCGCGAAGCCGACAAGGCCGTGGCGACGGATCTCGGCGCCGATCGCGCGCGCGCCGTTGCGCAGCAGTTGCGCGGGCGCAGGACCTCG
>CAISIP010000553.1 GCA_903885415.1 uncultured beta proteobacterium | reverse complement strand
GCCATCGCCCTGATGGGCCTGTCGCATATCGCCAGCAACCCGTCGATCCTCAAGGCCATCAGCCCCTACTACGCGCTCGACTTCATCTTCAGCCATCCCGGAATCACCTTCGTCATTCTGGGCGCCGTCGTCCTGTGCGTGACCGGCGGCGAGGCGCTTTACGCCGACCTCGGGCACTTCGGCAAGAAGCCGATCCGGCTGGCCTGGTTCGCGATCGTGATGCCGGCGCTGACGCTGAATTATTTCGGCCAGGGCGCGCTGCTGCTGAAGAACCCGGAGGCGGTGAAGAACCCCTTTTTCCTGATGGCGCCCGACTGGGCGCTGCTGCCGCTGGTGCTGCTCGCCACCATGGCGACCGTCATTGCCTCGCAGGCGCTGATCACCGGCGCCTTTAGCGTCACCAAGCAGGTGATTCAACTCGGCTATCTGCCGCGCGTCAACATCCTGCACACCAGCGTTCGCGACGTCGGCCAGATCTACATTCCGGTCGTCAACTGGGGCCTGTTTGCGACCATCGTGCTGGCCGTCGTGATGTTCAAGTCGTCGAGCAATCTGGCCGCCGCCTATGGCATCGCCGTCTGCACCGATATGCTGATCACCACCATCCTGACCTTCTTCGTCATTCGCTACAGCTGGAACTACCCGCTGCTGCTGTGCATTGGCGCGACCAGCGTGTTTTTCGTTGTCGATTTTGCTTTTTTCGCGTCGAACCTGATGAAGCTTTTCGAGGGCGGCTGGTTCCCGCTGGCCATCGGCGGCGTGATCTTCGTGCTGATGACGACCTGGAAAGACGGCCGCGCGCTGCTCAATGAAAAACTGCGGTCCGACGCGATCAGCCTGGACAGTTTTCTGGAGGCTGTCTTCGTCAGCCCGCCGGCGCGCGTCGACGGGACCGCGGTGTTCCTGACCGCAGAACCGGGCACCGTGCCCAACGCGCTGCTGCACAACCTAAAGCACAACAAGGTGCTGCACGAGAACAACCTGTTCGTCACCGTGCGCAACCATGAAGTCCCCTGGGTCGGGATGGACAAGCGCCTGGAGATCGAGTCGCTGGGCCACCAGTGCTGGCAGGTGGTGATTCATTATGGATTCAAGAACGACCCCGACGTGCCCGGCGCGCTGGAGCAGACCAAGGGCCGCGGCTGCGAACTCGACCCGATGAACACCAGCTATTTCCTGTCGCGCGACACGGTGGTTCCGACCATCCACGGCGGCATGGCGCAGTGGCGCGAAAAGCTGTTCGCGCAAATGCACCACAACGCCAGCGCCGCCGCCGATTTCCTGAAGTTGCCGAACAACGCGGTGGTTGAGCTGGGCTCGAAGATCGAAATCTAGATGCTGCTTCGATGCGCGTCCTGAGCGACTTCAGCGTATCGGCGGCAACGGCCGGCTTTGTCGCCGTGCTGGTCGGCTTCACCAGTTCGGTGGCCATTGTCTTTCAGGCTGCGCTGGCCTTTGGCGCCACGCAGGCGCAACTGGCCTCCTGGATCTGGGCCTTGGGGATCGGCATGGGCCTGTGTTCGCTGGTTCCGTCCTGGATCCTGCGCAAGCCGGTCATGGTCGCATGGTCGACGCCCGGCGCGGCGGTGCTCGCCAGCGCCGGCCTGGCCGGCAGCTTTGGCATGGCCGATGCAACCGGTGCCTTCATCGCCTGCGCGGCACTGGTGACGCTGTGTGGCGTGACCGGCTGGTTCGAAACGATCATCAACCGCATACCCGTGTCGATCACCTCGGCGCTGCTCGCCGGCGTGCTGGTGCGCTTCGGCCTGCAGGCTTTTGCGGCGGCCCAGACCGCGCCGGCGTTGGTGACGCTGATGCTTGCCAGTTACCTGATTGCCAGGCGCACGCTGCCGCGCTTTGCCGTCGTGCTGACGCTGCTGGCCGGACTCGGCTTGGCGCTGGCGCGCGGCGAAATCGCGCAAATGACATTCGGGTCGGGGCTGGCGGCGCCGGTATTTGTCGCGCCGCAGTGGAGCGGGAGCGCCTTCGTCAGCCTGGCGATTCCGCTGTTCGTCGTCACCATGGCCTCGCAGAACCTGCCCGGTGTCGCTGCGATCCGGGCGGCGGGTTATGGTGGTCCCGCTGGCGTGCCGATCAGCAGGCTGATCACGCTGACTGGCCTGACGACGCTGGTGCTGGCGCCGTTTGGCGCATTTTCGCTGGGCTTCGGCGCGATCACGGCGGCGATCTGCCTGGGACCTGAAGCGCACGAAGACCGCCATAAGCGCTACACGGCCGCCATGTTCTGCGGAGCACTCTATCTGCTGATCGCCTTTCTCGGCGCGGCCGTCTCCGGTCTGCTGAGCGCCTTTCCCAAAGAATTGGTCGCCGCGATCGCCGGCATCGCGCTGCTGGGAACCATCGCCAACGCGATGGCCCAGGCGCTGCAGGACGAAGCCGGCCGCGAGGCGGCGATCATCACCTTCCTGGTCACGCTCAGCGGCGTGGTGATCGTCGGCGTGGGCTCGGCTTTCTGGGGCGTTGTCGCCGGGGGCGCAGCGATCGCGGTGCAACAATACAAACGCCGCACCACCTGAGCCACCGCATGCACATCCTGTTCGTCGCCGACCCGCTGGAGTCTTTCAACATCCGCAAGGACAGCAGCTTTGTGATGATGCGCGCGTTGCAGCAGCGCGGCCATACGCTGTCGTCCTGTACGCCGGCCGACCTCTCCTGGTCGAGCCCGGGCCCGGTGCGCGCCACGGTGCGCGATATCGTGCTGACCGGCGATGCGCCCAACTGGTTTTGCGCCGCCCAGGCCGAAGCCGGCCGCGCGCTGAAGGACTTTGGCGCGGTACTCATGCGCAAGGACCCGCCCTTTGACTCCGAATACTTCTACGCGACGCATCTGCTCGAACAGGCCGAACGCGAAGGCGCCCGTGTCTTCAATAGGCCGCGCGCATTGCGCGACCATCCGGAGAAGCTCGCGATC
>CAISIP010000552.1 GCA_903885415.1 uncultured beta proteobacterium | reverse complement strand
CCACAAGGGCGTCAACCCCCAGTCGACGCTGAGATCGACCGTGCGGCTGGAGTGCATGCGCAGGACCATGCGAACCATCGCCTGCACCATGCTCTCGTTGGGCGTGACCAACTCGCAGGCGCCGCCGGTTTCCTCGGCGAGCTGGCGCAGCAAACTCTCCGCCGGGGCGCTGCCCACACCGATGGCAAACAGGCGGTGGCCACTGGCTTTGGCCGACGCAATGGTGGCCCGGACGTCCCACACGTCGCCGTCGGTAATCAACAATACCGCCGAGTCAGCGTCGGGCGCATCGTGCTTCTCGCCCGGATGCTTGATCGCGAAGGTAGACGCCAGGGCCTGCTTGATTTCGGTGCCCCCCAGATCCGCCGCGGTCCGCTGCAGCGCCTTGGCCAGCGCGCCCCGAACAAAGCGCTGGGTGCAGGGTGTGAGCTTGGGTATCAGGTGCTGGACGGTCGAGCCAAAGCGGGTGTAAGAAACCCGGTCGGCGGGGCCAAGCAGTTGGAAGACCTCCCCCAGCGCCCAGCGCGCCTGCGCCATGCTGTCGCCGGCCATCGAGCCCGAACAGTCGACCAGAATCTTCAGGTTCAGTGGGGGAATCTCCTGCGGAATCTCCTGCGCCGGCAGCTGCGGACAAAAGCTGGCAATCGCCGCGTGCTGATGGTCGTGGGTGGCGGCTACCGCGAACGACGCGTCGGCCAACGCATCGATGGTCAGCACAAAGTCGCGGTCAAGCCAGGCGCCTGGCTCCAGCGTCACCGTGACGCCGTCGCCAGCAGCTTGAATGTCCACCGGATGGCTCGGGCAGCGCAAGCGGCCGTTGGCCGCGGGGCCGCTTAAGGCCAGCGAGAGTGTGAACGGATACGCGACCATGGCGCTGGCGCGGGCCGTTTCATGGGCCGCCAAGCCGCCTTGCGCGTGTTCCTGGCCGTAGCGCGGCGCGATGGTGGTGGGAATGGTCAGGCGAATGTGGCCCTGCTCTAGGCTCAGCAGTTGCGCGTATTCGAGTTCGATCACGGCAGTCTCGCCCGGCATCAGGTTGCCCAGGTTGGCGGTGTACAGGCCCGCCGCGCTTTTGTGCACCATCACCGGCGTGTCGCCACTGTCGATGGCTTGCTCGTACTGCTCGGTGGCCTCCTTCTTTTCTAAGACGGCGCCTTGGAGTCGCTTGCCGGCGATCTCCACATGCAGCCCGAGCAAGGTCGCCCCCCAGCCCATCGGGAAGGTGTAGACCGTCTCCAGGTTGGCCCCTGTATCGTTGCGGTAGGTCTGGCGGCTTTGCAGCGATAGCAGCAGGCCTTGCAGGCGAGCCTGCACCTGGACCGAACGCAAGGACACGGGTTCGTCTTGCGACCCGCGCAATAGGGGGGACTGCTGGCTCATGATTTCTTTCCTTGTAAATCCTGATAGGCCGCCAGCACGCAGTGCACCAACGCGCGCACCTGCTGCGGGCTCAGGCCCGCTTCATCCGGCGCTATTTGCAACTCCACCCCGTCGGCGATGAACAGGTGGCTGCGAACTTCGATGGAGCCGGGCTTGCGCCGGCGTGGCGGCACGGGCGGCGCCTCACCCGACAACACCTCCCGGATGCGCTCGAGCGATACGCCGGCGTCGCTCAGATTGCGGATCTGTAACAACTGGTCCAGGTGGGCGCTGAGGTAGTGCGCCGCCCGTGTCTCGCCAATCGGCCGGGCCACTAGGCCGAGTTGCATGTAGTAGCGCACCGTGCGCCGGGGGCAGCCGCTCAGGGTGCAGAGTTCATCCAGCGTGAAGGTCTTGGCGTTGGGCATGTGTTTCAATTTTTCTATATTGTAACACTACTACTGATTTAATTAACTGTCAATATTATCCGATCCGTCCCCGTCCCTGGTCTCGCCGCTCTCCCCACCCTTCCCGGCCTGCCCATCTTCCTGCTTGAAAGTGAGCAGTTTGTCCAGCCACTGCGGCTTCTTCGGACAGTGCGCGTCGAGCCAGGCCACGGCTTGCTGGTCGCCCTGGCTGGCGGCGCGGCCCATGTACCGGGTGGCTTGCTCCATGTCCTGGTCTACTGCGTCGCCACAGGCGTACAGCAGCCCGATCTCGCGCAGCGCACGCGCATCGTCTTGCGCGGCGGCTTGGCGAAGCCACTTGAGTGCCTCGGTGGCGTTGACCTCCACACCGTCCCCGTTGAGCAGCATTAGCCCCAAGGCGGTCTTGGCGTCGGCATTGCCCAGCGCCGCTGCCTTGCGCAGCCAGCGCACAGCAGCGGGCTTGTCGAGCTCGGTCAGCACCCCCGTCAAATAGGCGTAACCCACCCGGTAGGCCGCGCGCGACTCGCCCCCGTTGGCCGCCTGCATGAAGCAGTCAAAGGCGGCCTTGGGGTCGCGCTCGGTACCCCAGGCACACTCGAAGGTGAGGCCCAGCAAGAAGGTGGCCCAGGCGTTGCCCTGCAAGCTGGCGATGCTAAATAGGTTGTGCGCCCGCGCCATGTCTTGCTCGACGCCGGCGCCGCGGTTGTAGGCAAGTCCTAGGTAGGCCTGGCAGTCGGAGTCGCCGTTGTCGGCGCCCTTTTGATACCAATGCGCCGCTTCGGTCAGATCGACTTCGGTACCGCGCCCATTGCGCAGCGCCTCGGCCAGCAGATAGATGCCGTAGCTTTGGTTCTGGGCGGCCGAGGCCCGAAGCCAGACAATGCCATCGGTCTGGGCCTGCGCGGTCTTGCTGCGCCAAAGCAGTCGCCCACCGAGCATCGCCTGCGCCCGGGCATCGCCCAGCATAGAAGCATGGTGCAGGCACACCATGGCCTCGAGCACTTCGTCCTCGCCCAGGTCCAGCAGCAAGCGCCCCAGCGCGAACATGCAGTTTGCTCCACCAAAGCGGGCCCCCTTGCGCAGCCAGTAGCGGGCCGCGTCATGGTCTCGGGTCATGCCATGGCGGCCGTACGCGGAGCCCACTCCGAGGTAGT
>CAISIP010000551.1 GCA_903885415.1 uncultured beta proteobacterium | reverse complement strand
GCCGAGAGCCGGTTGTGCCGCCAGGTCAGCGCAAGCGCAGCGACCGCCAGTCCCACCGACAAAGCGATCCAAAAACCTTGAGCCGCCATCGGCTGCGCGGGTCGCCAGGGCAGCCAGGCCGGGGCCAGGCCCAGCACGCAACCCAGCGGCAGCGAGAGCCCCCAGAAGGCGCCCAGGTGAATCAGCATCGGCGCACGCGTGACCTTGTAGGCGCGGATGGCGCAACTGGCGGCCACCTGCGCCGCGTCGGACAACTGGAACAGCGCGGCAAACAGCAGCAGGGTGGACGCCAGCGCGCAGACCCCGGCGTCGCTGGTGTAGGCGCTGGCGATGTGCCGGTTCAACAGCGCGATCAAGCTGCCCGAAGCGCCGGCCACCAGCAGCGCCATGCCCACGCCCACCCCGGCACGAAAGCGTGCGGCCGTGGGGTCGCCGGCGCCGATCGCCTGGCCGACCCGGGTGAGCAGGGCAACGCCCAGACTCATCGGCAGCATGAACGCCAGCGACGCGAAATTCAAGGCGATCTGGTGCGCGGCAACCTGGGTGGTTCCAAAGCCGGCCACCAGCAGCGCAATCAGGCTAAACGCGCTGCTTTCGGCGAAGAAGGTCACGCCGATCGGCAGGCCGATCCGAAGCAGGGTTTGCATTTCCGGCCAGCGTGGCCAGTCAAAGCGCGCAAAGGGCTGCGTGCTGCGGTAGGCCTGATCGCGGCAAATCCACCAGGTCATCGCCCCTAGGTTGAACCAGATGCACAGCAGCGTCGACCAGGCGCAGCCAATGCCGCCCATGGCCTCAATGCCGAAGTGGCCGAACACCAATGCCCAACCCAGCACCAGTTTCAGCGCCAATGCCGCCAACGCAATCACCATCATCGGCGTGGTCTGATTGACGCTGGCGCTGTAGCCGTAGAGGACGCGAAAGCAGCAAAAAGCAGGCAGCGAAAAGCCGATGACCCGCATGAACCCGCTGGCCAGCGCCTGCACCGCCGGCTCGACGTCCAGGCGCGCGAAAACCAGCGCGGCAGCATGCGCCGCCAGCGCGGCCAGCACACCGACTCCCAGCGCGGTCCACAGCGCCTGTCGTACCACGCCGGGAACGCGCGTCCATTCGCCTGCGCCGAACTGCTGGGCGACGATGGGGTTGACCGCCATGAGCGTTCCCATCAGCGTGACGATGAAGATGCTCCAGATCGACACCCCCAGCGAAACGCCCGCCAGATCCTGCGCCGAGACATGGCCCGCCATCACCAGGTCGGCCACGCTCAGGCCTACCGTCGCGAGTTGGCCGACCAGGATCGGCCAGGCCAGCCGCCACAGCGCCTGCGCCTCCAGGCGCACCGCGGTCGAAGCCATGCGGCGAAGCGGGTGGACGATCAGCTCTACGAACAAGCGGGCATTGTGCCGCAGCCAAGGCGATGGGTCGCAAGCAGTCGGGCGCCGGCGCAGGGCGCGGCCCGGCATGGGTGAAAATGGGCTCAAGCCCCACCCATTCCTACGGACACGCCATGACGCTCACACGCAGCACCTCGCTCCTGCTCAACCTGGGCCACGCGCTGGACCATCTGTTCCTGCTGATATTCGCCACCGCCGTGGCCAGCATCGCTGGCGAGTTCGGCTTCGCGCGCTGGGAAGACCTGATGCCCTACAGCGCCGGCGCCTTCCTGTTGTTCGGCCTGGGCTCGGTACCTGCTGGACGGCTGGGGGATCTGTGGGGCCGGCGCAGCATGATGGTCATTTTCTTCTTCGGCATCGGCGCCGCGGCCCTGTTGTGCGCCGCAGCGCACAACGCATGGCAGATGGCGGCGGCGCTCACCGTACTGGGCGCGTTTTCGGCCATCTACCATCCGGTGGGAATTCCGATGCTGCTGCAGCATGCGCCAAACCCGGGTCTGACGATCGGCATCAACGGGCTGGCCGGCAACATGGGCATTGCCGTCGCCGCAATCCTGACCGGGCTGATGGTCAAGTACGTAGGCTGGCGCGCTGCCTTCTTGCTGCCTGCGCTGCTGTCTTTCATCTGCGGCTTTGTTTTCATGCGCGTCACGCCGCGCGAAACCGAGTCGCCTGCCAAGCGCAGAAACAAGGCCTCGGTGCACCTGGGACCCAAGGTGTTGGCGCGGCTCTTCGTGGTCATGACCTTCGCGGCGATCTCCAGCAGTCTGTTGTTCAACTTCACCACCAACGGCAATGGCCAACTGCTGCGCGAGCGTTTCCTGGGAGTGGTCGAGGATCCGGCCGAACTCGGCGCCATGCTGGCCTGCGTCTACGCGCTGGCTTCGTTTGCGCAGGTGGTCGTCGGTCGGCTGATCGACCGCTACCCGCTCAAGCGTCTGTACCTGGGCATCGTCCTGATGCAGGTGCCGCTATTTCTGCTCGCCGCCCACGCGCAGGGATGGATGCTGTTCTGGCTGCAGATCGGCTTCATGGTCGCGATCTTCGGCGCGATCCCGTTCACCGACGCCATGATCGTTCGCTATGTCGACGACGCGATCCGCTCGCGGGTGTCGGGAATGCGGCTGGCGGTTTCCTTTGGCATCAGCTCGCTGGCCGTCTACCTGCTCGGGCCGGCGGTCAAGAGCGCCGGCTTCTCCAGCCTGCTGCTCGCGATGGCGGCCATCGCCTGCTGCACCGCGGTCTTCGTACTGATGCTACCCGGCGAATCCGCCGGAACCCTCCAACCCCAGGAAGCTTGAAAATGCCCACTTACCACATTGAAATGATCGAAGGCCGCACGCTCGAGCAGAAGCAGAAGCTGGTGCAGGAAATCACCCGGGTGACGGTCGAGGTGCTCGGTGGCTCGCCCGAATCGGTGGACATCCTGATCACCGACATCAAGCGGGAGAACTGGGCCACCGGCGGCAAGCTATGGCTGGAGCCGAGGCCATGACGCTTTGACCCGCCCGGCAACGCTGCAGGAGTTGCAGGCGCATTACGGTGCGCGCTACCGCTGGCTGCTGCTGCTGGCCGTGATGGTGGGCTCGATCGCAGCGATCATGTCGTCGACGATCATCAATGTCGCCGTTCCCGACATGAGCCGGCACTTCGCGGTGGGACAGGAGCGCGCGCAGTGGGTCGCTTCGGGGTTCATGGTCGCGATGACGGTGTCGATGCTGACCACGCCCTGGCTGCTGGGCCGTTACGGTTACCGCCGCACCTACGCGGCGACCATGTGGCTGCTGCTCGCCGGCGGCCTGGTCGGCGGCTTCTCCAACGACTTTTCGCTGGTACTCGCGGCGAGGGTCGCCGAGGGGCTGGCGGCGGGTGTGGTGCAACCGATCCCCGCCATCGTCATCATGCGCGTCTTCGCGCCGCACGAGCAGGGCCGCGCGATGGGCATATTCGGCATGGGGTCGGTGATGGCGCCGGCGCTGGGCCCGAGCCTGGGCGGCTGGCTGGTGGACCTGTTGGGCTGGCGCTCGATCTTTTTCATGGTCGTTCCGTTTTGCCTGGCGTCGCTGCTGATGTCGTCGCGCTTTGTTCCGGTAACCGCGCCCGGCGGCGTCGCCGCCAGCGCCGACGGCGCCGGGCTCGACTGGCCCAGCCTGGTGCTCGCCAGCTGCGGAACGCTGTGCTTTCTCAACGGTCTGGTGCAACTGCATGGAGGTCTGGGCGGCGAAGCCGCGCTGCTGCTGGCGACGGCGCTTGCCGCGCTGTTTCTGTTCGTGCTGCGCCAGCGCAGGCTGGGCGCGGCCATGGGCCGCGGCGGCGCCAACGCGCCCCTGATGAATCAGGCGCTTTACGCCGACCACCGCTTTGCCATGGGCAGTCTGGTCGCGTTCACCTACGGAATGGCGCTGTTCGGCTCGACCTATTTGCTGCCGGTCTATCTGCAGCTCGGCCTTGAGTTGTCCCCCTCGCATGTGGGAACGATCCTGCTGCCGTCCGGACTGGCGCTGGCCTGCACCATCGCGCTGGCAGGCCGGCTCGCGGACCGCAAGCCCACGCATCTGCTGGTCAGCGCCGGCCTGGCCCTGCTGGCGCTGTCCTTCGCGCTGACGCTGACGGTGGGCCTGGGCTCGCCACTGTGGCAGGTGGTGGGCTTCACCATCCTGGGCCGCAT
>CAISIP010000550.1 GCA_903885415.1 uncultured beta proteobacterium | reverse complement strand
TGCCACTCCGACGGGTTCTCCATGATGAACAACAAGATGAGTTCCTACAATGACACGGATTACGTCGGGCGCAACCATCCGCCATTGATCGGCTTTGGCTACGACGGCATTGCATTGTTCGGCATTTATCGCAGCACCGACACCGCCATGCGGGGCTACAGCACCTCTCTGGATGCTTTCGGCGCACACGACCACGACGGCATCGGCTATCACTACCATGCCCATACCGTGGTTGACCACAAGGCAGAACTCTTGACCTATACCACGACCATGCATGTGTTGATGAAGGGCGCCTACATCGGCAAGACCGATAGCATTCCCTGCTTCAGTTTGAACTCGACCTTAAACAACAATCCCTACCTTGGCGGGAATGTGGCGACGAGTGCAAGGATTTGCTGACATCCACCAAGTCAAAAAGCAGGATGCTTTAACAACCACGCCTGATTGAGGCAGTAGTTTTTCCTTCCACCGGGGAACTGCACAAGCTGTCGCTGGAGGTCCTCGGACGCAATTTACCAGCCGCCCCGGTCGCGCCCAAAGGCGCAGCGGTTCACGGACCCAAAGCTTAGGGCCGTCCATTCTGCAAGCGGCCTCAGGAGGTTGACGCCGTCGCCGCGACTAGAATCCGCGCAAGTGGAAACAACCCCGTCTGGCATTCCAAGTTCAGGTTGCGTCCAGTTCCAGGAAGGCCAGCATGAGAGTATTTCTTCTCCTTTTAGCTTCGTGTATTCTGGCCGCTTGCGGCGCCGGACCCGACGCTTCCGACTCCGGGTCGGGCGCGCCGATGAAGACGCCGCTGGCGGTGAGCAGCAGCTCGACGGCCGGTGTCGTCATCCAGGTCTATCAGGCGCTGTACGGCAAGGCGCCGGGCTACACCGACTACAGCTCCTATCTGGCACAGGCGAGCGCCAGCAACCAGGTCTTTGCCAACGCGCTGGTGGCCAACTTCGCCTCCAGCAGCGACAAGGCGCTGGCGCTGCTGGTGCTCAACAACCTCGGCATCACCGCCACCACGGTGACGCAGACCGGCTCCTACGCCGCATTGCTCGGCGCGGTGGAGCAGATATTCGCCGCCTACGGGTCTGCTGCGCGCGGCCAGATCATCCTGAACATGACCACTCTGCTGGCGGGGCTCTCGAGCGACGTCACTTTTGGAGTAGCAGCGACCACCTATTCGAGCCAGGTGCAGGCCAACGCCAGCTACAGCGCCACATCAACCAACACCAGCGCCAGCGTGGTGGCAGTGGTCACGGTACCGGGCGCGCCCACCATCGGCGCGGCCACTACTGGCGACGCGCAAGCCAGCGTGGCGTTTAGCGCGCCGAGCTCCACCGGCGGCGCGAGCATCAGCGCCTATACCGTGTCGTGCGTGAGTGGCAGCAGCAGCAAAACCGGCACCGGAAGCAGCAGCCCGATCACCGTCTCGAGCCTGAGCAACGGCAGCGCCTACAGCTGCAGCGTCACGGCCACCAACAGCGCGGGAACCGGCGCGGCCTCCTCTCTTGTCACGGTGACGCCTGCAGCCTCCAGCCCGACTGTTGCCTATTCAACACCAGCCAACTTTGAGACGGTAACAGCTAAAAGTTATACCCCGACTGCCACATTGACGGCTTCCAGCACGGTCACCAACCGAGGCTACTACATGATCTCGGACGCAGCCACGGCAAGCACCACGTCAAGCTACGCCACCATCGGCTCGACCTACAGTGCGACCACGGGCTACACGCTTGCATCTGCAACGCTGGCCTCGACCTCGACCTACAACGACTATCTAACCAAGACCATGCAACTGGTCACCGCTGGCGATGGGTATTACCGCATCGATTCCTATTTGCACCCGAACAACTCAATTGACTGGGGCGGAAGCACGACTAGCCCCAATCTGAAGTTTGTCAACAATTTTGGGAAAACGAGCACGACTGGCAACGGCTTTGTGACCTTCGCCGTGACCATCAATACGACCACAAAAGCGGCCACCTTGCAGGCAAAAAATCGCTATACCTACGCTACGACGTCGGTCACTGCTATAGGAAGTACCGTGTACACCGGTACGTATACCCAGGACAGTGTTTTCGCGGGTAAGGACTACTACGTCAATCTGACCAGCGGTGCTTACGCATTGAGCGCAACAAGCGCGTCCATTTATCTGTATACGACGCCGCTGTCTCTTGGCATTCCATCGTTCATGAATCCCAAGAGCATTGCCTTGGTGACGAACAGCGCAGCGCCCTTTATGTCCAAGTTGACGACGGACTCTGTCGAGAACACCACGATAGGCATTTACTCAAAAGTCAATTCCACTTATAAAAGCCAGGTGGCCAGTGTTGGAACAAATGCGGCGACCAAAACGGCGGCAACCGCCATGTTGCTTGCGATCAAGACCGCGGTAGAGGCCAATGGCGAAAAACTTCGGTATTCCACCGACGTTTACACAGCCTACCGTGATGCCGCATTGGCGACCAAAC
>CAISIP010000549.1 GCA_903885415.1 uncultured beta proteobacterium | reverse complement strand
TGTGCGGGTGATGCCCGTCATGCCCGGCGGCGGGCAGTAGCGCCGGCGGGAGCTGCACCAGCATCGACAACAGGTGCGAGGACAGTGCCTTGCCGTGCATGTCCAGGTTGAGCGACTCGTTGACGCCACCGTCCAGAACATTTTCGATCAGGAAGTTCATGCCGCCGAGCAGGGGCAGCAGGTAGCGTCTGACGGCGGTAGGCCGTCGACCGGAAAACAACTGGGCGACGCTTTGCTCGGTCACCTGCGCCTGCAATATGGCGTAGTGCTCGGGTCGGTAGGCAAACAGACAGATATTGGAATGGTTGCCTTTGTCGCCGCTGCGCGCGTGGGCGATGGCGTGCAGGGGTATGGCCACCGTGAGGGGGTTGGACATGTCTATGGCTTTGCAAATGTGAATGTCGGCCGCACGGCTTCACGCGGCACCAGACAGGCCGTGCTGGACAGGCGCTGGCGCTTGGCGGTGCGCACGCCGCCGCCGCCGGCGGGACCACACAGCCACAGCGAATAGACTTCACGCAGCAGGCGGTCGATCTCGGCCTGGTCGTCGTGGCGGCCGGCCGCGCGCAGTCGCACATCCTGTAGGTGGCCCGGTGGCTGCTGCGACAGCATTCTGCCGTCGTCGTCGCCAAAAATGCTCATCGCACCGATCAGGTCGAAGCGCAGCGGCATCGTCGCCCCCATGCGCTGGCGCACGACGTCCATTGCCAGTCGGGCGCGGGCCTCTGCGTTCGGACCCGCATAGGAGATTTCGGCCTCGCCCAGCCATCCGCCTTCAAAGTAGGCCAGTGCCTTGAGCGTGGCCGGGCGCGGGTGCCCGCGCACGCCGGCCAGTCGCACCCGGTCGGGCCCGACCTGGACCAGCGTGGCCTGCGACAGATCGGCCACCACATCGGGCGTCAGGTACGCGGCCGGGTCGTGGATTTCATAGAGCAGTTGCTCCTTGACAGTGCGCAGGTCGACCAGGCCGCCAGAGTTGGCGGCTTTGCCGATGACGCAGGAGCCGTCGGCCATGATTTCCGCAATCGGATAGCCGACCCCTGCCAGGTCGGGCACATCCTTGCGACCCGGGTCGGCAAAGTAGCCCCCGCTGACCTGGGCACCACATTCCAGCAGGTGGCCCGCCATGGTGGCCCCTGCGAGCCGGTCCCAGTCTTGCGGCCCCCAGCCGAAATGCGCGACGGCCGGGCCCAAGGTGAGCGCCGGGTCGGCCACCCGACCGGTGATGACCACTTGTGCTCCCTGCTGCAGGGCCTGTGCGATCTCGAAGGCGCCGAGATAGACGTTGGCGCTGACGAAAGGTTGGCCGGCGCGTTCCGGCGGCAACAGCGGTCGTAACAGGCTCTCACCCTCGGGTCCGGCCAGGTCATCGCCTTCGACCACCGCAACGCGCGGCGGCTCGAGCCCGAGTTCGGCTGCCAGCCTGAAGACATGGGCTGCAGCGCCGCGCGGATTGGCGGCGCCAAAGTTGCTGACGATCGCGATGCCGTGTCGGATGCAGTCGGCCAGTATTGGACGCAGCTCGGCGTCCAGCAGTGGCTCGTAGCCCAGCGCCGGATTGGCGCGCTTGGCCAGTTGGGCAAATGCCAGCGTGCG